>NZ_KZ454890.1:0-78638 GCF_002792415.1 Marinomonas sp. BSi20584 | reverse complement strand
AAGATGTGACGGTCACCATTACCGGCAGCAACGACAGTCCTGATATTCAATTGGTTGACGTGACGG
Organism: Marinomonas sp. BSi20584; assembly: GCF_002792415.1. Classification (NCBI taxonomy): domain Bacteria; kingdom Pseudomonadati; phylum Pseudomonadota; class Gammaproteobacteria; order Oceanospirillales; family Oceanospirillaceae; genus Marinomonas; species Marinomonas sp. BSi20584. Next base: position 78,572 of record NZ_KZ454890.1, on the reverse strand, counting down.
GTACGATTACCGAAGGTACAACGCTGACCGACAGTGGTAGCATTACCTTTACTGATGTGGATCTAACCGAGCGCCCAGTGGCAACCGAAGCAACTAAGTCGGTGACGGCTAAAGCGCAAGACGGCACCACGGACCTGACCTTAACGGACGCCCAGAAAGCCGCGATCGAAGCGGCCTTTAGTATCGATAACGTCAGCAGCAACACCAACGATGGCACCGTAAATTGGACCTATAACATCGCAGAAACGAATCTCGACTTCCTTGGTAAAGGGGAAGTGGTGACGGCGGTGTTTACTATTACCGTGACTGACGATGAAGGCGCGACGGCTACGCAAGATGTGACGGTCACCATCACCGGCAGTAATGACGCACCGATCGTATCCGGTACGGTGGCGAATATGTCTGGTACGTCTGGGCAAATATTTACTCCTGTTACCTTGCCGGCAAATTTATTTAGCGATCTTGATGCCAATGACCAGTTGGTATGGAGTATTGAGAACCTGCCAACTGGGTTAGTATTTAACGCGGCGACTCGCACTATATCTGGAACACCGCAGGGTGGTTTTGAAGGAGTAAATACACTACAAGTCGTAGCAACCGATTCTAATGGGGGTCAAGTTAAGGTTCCTGTAACTTTGACTTTGAAACCATCGCCAGTAACTCCGCCAGTTGAGACGAATCCTAATACAACGGCACCGTTACAGCCTCTAGGTGGGGGGGCTGATTTCAATGCTCCAGATGTTGACCCTAATGTTGAATCGCTACCTTCGGGTCTTATAGATTCAGGTGCTGGCGTCAGTGGTTTTGCTGGAGAGGCAGCTGAGGGTGTTGATAATGCCCAGTTGGTTGAATCTGTTGTTCCTGTAGATAGTAATGCTGCAAATACATCTAATGGAGCGATAGTCTCTGAGTCACGAGTGTCTGTTGATGTCGGAGCTAATGGTCAAGTTCGAGTCTCGGAAATCGCGGGCCAATCATCAAATGTTACTGGGTTAACTGTTGCTAGCCTAATTACTCAAACTGATCGAGTGTCTATTTCCTTGGCTGATACTGGAGCAGCTGCAAGTTATAGTGCTACTTTGTCGGACGGTTCGAGTTTACCAAGTTGGGTGGAAGTAAACCCATCGACTGGCGAGGTGACTATGATTCCGCCGGCTGGGCAAGGTAAGATTACTCTTAAGATCAATGCTACGGATGCAGAAGGTAATATTCGTGTTTTAGAAATTGAAGTTGATCTTGAGAATTTGCCAGCCCCTGTTCAAAATGAACTTACAGAGTCAGCTGCTCAAGCTAATGGTGCTATCTTTGTGCCATTAGATGAGCAATTAGCTATTGCGGCTGAACAGTTTGATGAATATGGAAATGATTTGATGAAGTTGTTAGCGTCGTAATTTATGTCTATTGATCAATCAGTTGCGCAGTTACTGCAAATAGAGCAGCAGGTTCGTCGTTGTGAAACCTCGACGGATCTGAGCTTTATTATGGTGAATATGACGCGAACCTTGGTGCCTTACCAGCAAGCAATGTTTTTGTCTGGTAATGAATTGGAAAAATTGAAATTAAAAGCGGTGAGTGATCTTTCTCTTGTCGATCGATCTACACCCTTTAGTGCTTGGCTTGAGCAAGTTTCTGCTTTTGTAAGTGCTTCAAAGATAGGTGTTAAAGCACATACCATAGATACTAAGAGTTGGCCCGCTGAGTTGCTCAATGATCTTAGTGAGTTCTCTCCGCCTTATATGTTGTGGTTGCCTTTGCTTATACCGGCTAAACCTACTCAACGAGTAGGTGTGCTTTTATTAGCTAAGTCCGAACCATGGACAGAGAAAGAAATAGGGCTCTTGCAACATCTAGCATCGAGTTACGCTCATGCAATGCAACTGTTTACTCAACGTTCTGGTTGGCGAGCATGGTTAAGTGGATTAAATTCTAAGAAAGTGAGGCTTGGCGCCCTTATTGCCATCGTTTTGCTTGGATTGGTTCCAGTTCGGTTGACAGTTTTAGCACCTGCAGAAATCATTGCAAAAGAATCTCTTTTGGTTACCTCGGCGATTGCTGGTGCGGTTCGTGAGGTGTTAGTAAAGCCTGGAGATCAAGTTGTCATTGATCAGCCTCTCGTGCAAATGGATAGGACTGAATTTCAAGGGGCTTTTGATGTAGCCCAGCGAGAGTTAGAAAGAACTCAGGCGGAACTAAGAACTGCTGAACAAGCTGGTTATGTGGATCGCAGGAAAAAATCTGAATTGGCTGAGTTGGAATCTCAAGTCGAGTTGAAAACTATTGAGCGCGATTATTTGAAAACTAAGCTATCTCAAACTCAGATTCTTGCGAAGAAGTCAGGTATTGCAATACTGGATGATCCTGAAAAATGGAAGGGCCGCCCAGTTGTTGTGGGAGAGCGTATTTTATCCATAGCGGATCCATCGAAAGTGCAGTTGCAAATAATGCTCCCTGTTGCCGATGCTATTTCTTTAACAAATGGTAATGATGTCACGTTTTACTTAGATACTGATCCTCTAAACCCTATCCCCTTTAGCTTGGATTATTCTTCTTTTGAGCCGAGTTTGACACCTGATCAAGTCATTGCTTATCGTATTGTGGCTGACATTCAGCATGAAGCTCTTCCTCCTCGTATTGGCTTGCGTGGTACGGCAAAACTGTATGGTGAAAAAGTCTCTTTGGCTTATTATTTATTACGTCGCCCCATTACCTTTGTCCGTCAACATTTAGGTATTTAGATGCCTATTGACCTGAATGCACAGCTGCCAAAATTACGTCAGAACTTGTCTTTATTAGTGGCGCCACCTGATGAAGATGGAGAGCCTCGCTGGCAAATTTTTGATCCAGTCAGTAATAAGTTCTTTTACTTGTCTCGTACTGCTTTTTATTTATTTCGAGAATGGCGTCATGTAAGCAGCTCTGTAGAATTACTTTCTCGAATTGAGGCGCGAGGAATTGATGTTGAAGAAGTTGAACTAGAATATTTTTTACGCTTCTTGGAAGGTAACCATCTTTTAGAGGCTCAATCTGAAAATGATGTAACTCGCCTTCGCGGAGAGGCAGCTAAACAAAAAAAACATGTTTTGCTTTGGCTTTTACATAACTATTTGTTCATCAAAATCCCTCTTATTCGTCCCGATTTACTATTGACGCGTTTTTATCCTTTTATAAAACAGTTGTTCAGACTACGTTTGGATAGAGTCGCGCTTGTGTTGGGCTGTATAGGCTTGGTGATAGTGTTGAAGCAGTGGGACACCTTTACCCACACTTTTCAGAATCTGTTTAGTATGTCGGCTATTTTTTATTACATTGCGGCATTGATTTTTGTGAAAACGGCCCATGAATTAGGCCATGCCTTCGTTGCCAAGCGCTATGGCTGTCGGGTGAGTTCAATGGGGATAGCTTTTTTATTGATGACGCCGATTTTGTACACAGATACGACGGATGCTTGGCGGTTAAGGTCGCGGTTTCAGCGCTTGAGTATTGTGATGGCAGGGGTGAAAATTGAAATTTATATCGCCTGTGTTGCTACTTTTTTGTGGGGGATCGTTCCTGATGGTGGCTTTAGGAGTGTGTTGTTTTTTATTGCCACTACCAGTTGGATATCGTCGTTGTTGATCAACACGAGCCCATTTATGCGCTTTGATGGTTATTATGCATTATCCGATTTTTTAGGAATGGAGAATTTACAGCCACGATCTTTTTTAGTGGGTAAGTGGTTTTTGCGTGAGCGATTATTTGGTTTTGGTTTTTTGCCTCCTGAACCGCTTAATCGAAAGAAATGTCTGCTGATGGTCGCTTATGCTTGGAGTACATGGATTTATCGATTCTTTTTATTTTTGGGTATCGCCGCCTTAGTTTATTATTTTGCGTTCAAGATATTAGGCATTGTACTTTTTTTGGTGGAAATTATTTGGTTTGTACTGCTTCCTATTGTTAAAGAAATAAAGGTTTGGGTGAGTCTGAGAGAAAAAATGTCGTTAAACCGTACTAGTGTGATGACTTTATTGTTTTTTTTATTGGCTTTGGCTGCATTAGTATTACCTTGGAAAAGCCAAATAAGTGCGCCTGCTGTTGCTACTTTTGAGCGACATCAGACTTTTTATCCTAGTGAATCGAGTCGAGTTGTTTCGTGGCAAGTGACTCCAAACGAAAAGGTTAAAAGAGGACAATTACTGATTTTATTAGAATCACCCGATGTAGAGCAGCAAATTCGATTAACGCAGATTAAGCTCGATGCGTTGCAAACTCGTTGGCAACGGGCGAGCTCTGGGGCAGTCGAATTAGACTCAGTATTTACTTTACAAACGCAATTGTCACGGGAGCAGTCTCGCCTTCAATCTTTACTTGAACGTCGAGAAAAACTAGCGATCAAAGCACCTTACGATGGTTATATTGGCGAATGGTTATCGCTAACAGAAGGTGATTATGTAAATCGTCAATCTCCTTTAGCAACCTTGTATGATGATGAAAGTTTAGTGGTCAAAGCCTATATTGAAGGGCGTATCGTGCCGCTATTGAAAGAAGGTAGTAAGGTAGATTTTATTGGTAACGATGGTGAGATATTGTCTGCGCAACTTCTCATAGACAAAGTGTTACCTACTGCCATTAAGAGTCTCAATTATCCAGGTCTTGGATCCACTTATGGTGGTGCAATTGCGACCCAGAAGTTAGAAGATCAATTAATTCCTGAAGAGGCGACTTATGAAGTGCAGCTGAAATTGATTGGCGAAGTACCATTGATGCGGCAGCAATTTGGTAAGGTTAACTTAGCTATTGAGCCCCATAGTTTACTGATAGATGGTTTACGGCGTATCTACGGTGTGTTTATTAGAGAGTCAGGCTTTTAGTCGCAACCTAGAGATTATTTTAACGTATTTAGTAATGGCAGTTTAATGGCGCAGTTTAATAATACTAATTCAGCATGGTCAGCTGAAAAAGTTGATATCGTAATAAAAAGTTTAGCGAATTTACGTTTATTAGCCGACTTAGATTTAGTTCCTCGTTACCCGCATTTTGGTGATAAAACCTATCCTTTAGGGCGCTGTAAAGAGATCCGTGATGCGGTGTTTGTGTTGCTTCAAGAGAAGCTTCCACAATCAACAGATCCGGGGCTTGTATTAATACGCGATATGTTATCTAAAGGAACGATGCTTAAAAAAGTATGGGGCTCTCTTCGTGATGAATATTTTCAGAATGCCATGGTATTAGGTGATTGGTATTTGGATGTTTCAAACGATACGGTGAATCCGAATAAACCAAGAGTAGAGGTTCTTCCGCTTATCGAGTCACAATTTTACAATATTGCAAGCTTCGAGCAATTCGTCAAAATAGCTAGATCCTACTGGAATGTTGAAGTATATAGAAATGACATATGTCCAGCACTAGCGCCTTTTATGCCGCTTATTTATGTTAATGAAAAAGGCGTTAGTTGGATGGGAGAGGCCAATGATGACATGTTGTCTATGGTGATGAAAAGCCAATTCTTTTCAGCAAAAAGTATTTTGTCTCATCTTTCTACGCCCCCTGAAGCGATAGTTAATAAGTGGCAAAATGCCTTGTCGCAGTTGAAACACAATAGTTTTATACATACGCAAGGAGACTCTCTGGCCTTTTGTGAGGAGTATCGAGTAAAACAATATCACCTTGATTCTATTTTTCGTGATCGTGTTGTCATGGCTTTTTTAGAGTTACCAAGAGGTCTTTAGGGTAGATCAAGGCTTTGCTTGTTGTATGGAGAACGCGTTATGCATAACAGTGAGAAAGAGAAAATAGAGCTTGAGCATCAGGCGGCTAAGCTTTTTATGCGTTGTTATGAGCGTAATACGGGTAAGCATATTCGACACATTTGGCATAATGATCCAATTCGCCCCGATGTATCCTGTATGTTGGAGGGTGAGCGATTAGATTTAGAAATTGCTCATCTTTATGGATCAGAAGAAGAGGCGATGGAGATTCTTGGACGAGATCTTACCCCAATTACGCGTAATGTTTTGCGGTCACTGAAAGAAGAGCCTGCTGACGAGCGATTACTGAGATCCTTGAATAAAATTTTAGAAAATAAGTCTAGTAAGCAATACGATTCAAAAAGGGTGTGGTTAGTTATTCGAAATACCCATCCAGCGTGGAGCCAAGCCGATATTAAAGCGCTTGAGCATCTTATTACTATACCCGTTCCTCATGCTTTTGAGAAGGTTTGGATTCTCGGTGATATAGAGGGGAAAAGCGGCATTGTTCGACTTTATCCCTAGAGCTATTGCTGGTCTTGGTTGCTATTATATATCTTGATTTTTCTTCTGTTCTTCGGCTCTTTTTTTAGCAAGATTGTTTAGTCGTATTTGTTCTGCTTTGTATTTTTTAAGGATAATGAGTCCAACGATTAATGCGGCGCAGAAAAAAATAATAGCGAAAGCGCCAAGCGCGACAGTGGCAAGAGAGTGCATAATATTTGTGCTCAACATTTGTGCTAAATGGAAAAAACAATTGCGGTGATTATATAAAAAAACGGCCACTTTTACAGGTAAGTAAAGTGGCCGTTTTGGTTTTTTGCTAGGCGAGCTTCGGCTTTATCGTTGGTGAACGCATTTGCCGGCGGAGTAAGTTGCTTGAATCGCGCGGTCGTCACCAATGGTCATGAAGACGAATAGGCTTTCTTCGATGTTTTTGGATAACGCTAAGCGAGACTCAAGTAACGGCGTGCCTTTTTTGTCGAGGATGACAAAGTCTGCTTCGCTACCTACAGCTAAGTTACCAATTTTATCTTCTAAACGAAGCGCTCTTGCACCACCTAAAGTAGATAAATACAGGGATTTGATTGGGTTGAGGTTCTCGTTTTGCAGCTGAATCACCTTGTAGGCTTCGTTCATGGTTTGCAGCATGGAGAAGCTAGTGCCGCCACCCACATCTGTGCCAAGACCAACGTTGACCTTATGCTCTTCCGCCTTATTAAGTTTGAATAAACCGCTACCGATAAACAGGTTAGACGTTGGGCAGAAAGAAATTGCTGAGCCGGTTTCGTGTAATCGGTGGTATTCACTATCACAAAGGTGGATGCCGTGAGCAAATACAGAGCGCTCGCTCAGCAGCTTGTGCTGGTCATACACGTCTAAGTAGTTGGTGCTTGCAGGGAATAGGTCTTTTACCCATGCACACTCATCTTTGTTTTCAGATAAGTGAGTATGCATATAAACATCATCGTATTCGCTTAGCAGCTTACCGGCTAATTGTAACTGCTCGTCTGAACTGGTCGGTGCGAAACGAGGCGTGATAGCGTAATGCAAACGGCCTTTATTGTGCCAAGTATCGATAAGCTCTTTGCTTTCTTGATAGCTGCTTTCTGGTGTATCTGTAAGGTAATCAGGCGCGTTGCGATCCATCATTACTTTGCCGCAAATCATGCGTAAGTTATGGACTTCGCTGGCTTCGAAGAAAGCTTCGACAGATACTTTATGGACCGTGCCGAATACCAAAGCGGTGGTCGTGCCATTGCGTAAAAGTTCTTTCAGAAAGCGGTCTGCCACATTGCGAGCATGAGCTTTGTCGCCAAATTTACCTTCTTCAGGAAAGGTATAGGTATTTAACCAAGTTAATAGTTGTTCACCGTATGAGCCGATCATATCAGTTTGTGGGTAATGGATGTGAGTATCGATAAAGCCTGGTGTGATAATGGTATCAGGGTGATGCTCAATTAGGGTGTTATCTGGTAGTGTTGGTAGTAGATCGACTGCGTTACCAAGGGCGTAAATTTTATCGTCTTGAATGACTAGCAAGCCATCTTCAAAGTATTCATATGCAGCATCAATGCCTACGTCTTTGGGATCTGCGATGCAGTGAACAATGGCGGAGCGCCACGCTTTCAAATGGCTCATATGTTTCTCTTGTGTGTCGTCTAAAATGATTTTAAATATAAAGTTTGACCGAATGGTTATACTTTATCAGGTCTTTTTCGTACTTTCATTAAACCTTATATTTTGATTTAAGAAATAGTCCAATTATTAGCCTTACTAGGATGGCTAAAATGACACCGAAAGCATCAGCGTAGAAATCTAACCATTCCGCATAGCGGTTTACATAAGGCTGAATCAGTTCAATTGCGCCGCCTAAAAATATTATAAACATAGACAGCAAGAGAAAGCGTTTCATTGGGCCAAACGCGCATAGAAGCGCCCAACCACCGAAGCCAATAACATGATGCGTTTTATCAGTGCCAGGCACTGACGGAAGGATATCTGCAGGAGTTAATGTGGCTAGGCAGATAATAAGTGCGCCTAAAACAAAACCGACAGCTTGCGCTGTCGGTGAGGTGAGCCTTTTGATCATCGTAAAATGCGCGCTCGAATGTTTTTGCCTTTGATCTTTTTGTTTTCGAACTCTTTGACAACGGTTTTAGCAACTTCGTTGTCGACTGATACGTAAGCATGAAAATCAAAAATATCGATTTTGCCAACTTGTGATTTATCCAATCCAAGGCCAGCGGTTAATGCACCAAGTATGTCGCCTGGGCGAAGCTTGTTTTTACGGCCTGCATCAAAAGAGATGGTGGTTTTTTGCGGAATTAAGCGATAGTGAGGATCAATCGCTTCAAGTTCAATAAAATTCGCGGTGATATTAAAGCGTGTTTCAATATCACGAACTTTATAATCGTCTTTTGATGTCACAAGATTAACTGCAATACCTGCGGCACCCGCGCGGCCAGTTCGGCCAATACGATGTGTATGGACATCGGTGTCGCGTGTGGTGTCATAGTTCACAATGAGGTCAATTTCTTTTACATCAATTCCGCGAGCCGCCACATCGGTAGCCACTAATACACAACTACTTTGGTTGCTGAAACGCACGAGTACTTGATCGCGTTGTCTTTGTTCTAGATCCCCATGAATGGCTTGAGCGGCAACTTTGTGTTCAGCTAACCAGTCTGCGACCACTTGTGATTCTGCTTTTGTATTACAAAATACAATCGCTTGACGAGGTTCAAAATGTTGCAATGTCGCCAATAAGGTTTCGCATTTGTCTTTATTTTCGCTACGAACAAAAAACTGTTCTATATTAGGTTTAAGATCTTCTTGTGCTTCTACCTTGATACTAATTGGCGTGTTCTGAAATTCCTTGCTGATCGCTTCAATACCATCGCCATAGGTAGCTGAAAAAAGCAGTGTTTGGCGGTTGCTTGGCGTTAGGTCAACTACTTCACGGATGCTATCGACGAAGCCCATATCCAACATGCGGTCAGCTTCATCTAATACTAGCGTGTTTAGTGCATTGAGTTTAAGCGTACCTTTGCGAAGGTGCTCCATTAGACGGCCAGGCGTACCCACAACGATATGAGCACCATGTTCCAAAGAGCCTATCTGCGGACCAAATGGCATACCGCCACATAAACTCAGTACTTTAATGTTGTCTTGATAGCGTGCCACTTTACGAATTTCTTTTGAGACTTGATCTGCTAATTCGCGAGTGGGGCACATTACGAGAGCTTGAACGCCAAAAAAGCGCGGATTAATTTTGAGTAAAAGAGCAATTGAAAAAGCTAGGGTTTTACCACTACCAGTTTGTGCCTGCGCAAGGATGTCTTTGCCTTCAATCATAGGTGGCAAACTTTGTTCTTGGATTGGGGTGAAGGTGGTGAACCCCATATCCGAAAGCAAAGTGGTTAGCTTAGTTGGAAGAAGGTTGTTTAGAGCGTGTTGAAATGTGGTCACAAAAGGCCTGTCTAGTTGAGTCAATAATAGAGGCAGGATACCAGAAAATCGTCATGAATACTTTTCTTAACCATTTATTCCGTGCCGCTTATATTGTTTTTAGGTAAAGTGGGTTGTTGTTATGGATGCAGTGATTTATAGCGGCCTTTTTGTTGGGAAAACATCGATGGGTAAACAATGATTTCTTTAAGAAACCATGTGAAAAATGAAAAGATGCATTACGTCGTTTTTTGTTTTGTTTTTTTATGTGGAATGGCTACGAGCCTTGCTATTTATTTGGAAGAGCGTAAGCATGTTTACAGTGATCAAAAAGCTGTAGGGGAACTCTTTACTGAAAAATTAAATGATAGTTTGACGCAATATATAACGGAAGTATCTTCCGCTGCTGCTCTTATCGAGTCTAGCAAAGGAGAGGTGTCTGCTGGCTATTTTTCGCGTTTTGCTCAGAGAGTTATCACTACTCAAGGCATTAATTTATATTTTGCTCAGTACGTACCTGCAAGTAAAAAAAACGAATACGAAATGCAGAAACGTATTTTGTTAGGTAATTATAATTTTAGAATTTATCCCGATGGTAATAGGTCAGAATACATGCCCTTGGCGTTAGGGTATCCAGATAAATTTACCTATGGTTATGACATTTTATCTTCGCAATACCGGAATCTTAGTTCGGTTATTCAGGCTCGTAATTCCTCTTCTGTCACTTTGTCCGAGCCGACACTTTCGCCTTTTTCTGATTCTAGTCTGAGTACGGCTGCCGATACTTTCATTATAAGAAAGCCAATTTACTTATCTGTTGATGCGCGTTCTTATAAGTTAACAGACGATATTGGTTTTCATGGAATAGTCGGTGCATTTTTTAGAGTAGATAGCCTGTTTAAAGAGGTTAATTCCTTGGTTAACCACGATCTCTATTACCGACTTGCCGATGTTTCTTCAGATAGAGAGCTTTGGTTTGTCGACACGGCTGAACCTTCATCATGGGAAGGTGTAAGTTTTGATACTCACTATCTTTCTATTGCTGGACGTAAATGGCGAATTGATACCCGTTATAATGAAAACATTATTACTCGAATACATTGGTTTTTAGTTACTGTTCCCTTATTTGTATTTGGTTTTTTGGCGCTATTTTTAGCCTATTATTCACGTAAATTGTCCTTAACTTATTTCTCTATGCTTGATTCAATCAATAAACGTATCGAGATTGACGAGCTGACCGGGTTGTTAAGTCGTTATCAAATACAGCTCGAACTAAATGAATTAATCGTAACCTGTCAGAAAGAAGAAAAGCAGTTAGCTGCGTTTATTTTGGATTTGGACCACTTTAAAACCATTAATGATGCTTTTGGTCATGAATTGGGGGATAAATTACTGGTAAAAGTGTCTAAGCGATTAGCGTCTATTTTACCTGATGACGCCGTTATTGGTTACTTGGGGGGCGATGCTTTTCTAGTGCTGGTTGTGCAGTCTGATGGTCAGGATATGCCTGCGCTAGATGTCTTAGCGAAAGATTGGATACAAAAAGTGAGTCAGAGCTATTTTGTAGAAGGACTAACGCTTGATATTGGCTGCTCTATTGGTGTCGCTTTGTATCCTGAGTTTGGTAAGGATGCAGTCACTTTGATTAAAAATGCCGATATGGCCGTGTACCAAGCTAAAACAGCGGGGCGTGCTACCTATCATTTTTACGATGGCGATATGGGGCGTCGGTTTGCGCGCAATGTACGAATTGAAACCCGGCTACGCCTAGCGTTGCAGAACGGGAATTTAGAGCTTCACTTTCAGCCTAAAGTAGACCTTACGACAGAGCGTTGCGTAGGTATGGAGGCCTTGTTACGTTGGAATGATGAGGAGCTTGGGATGGTTTCGCCTGCAGAATTTGTTCCTATTGCTGAGCAAACGGGCATTATTTTACCTCTTGGGGATTGGGTCTTCGAACAAGCTTTTCGTCATATATTAGAATGGCAAGCGCAAGGTATTACAGTGCCACCTATCGCTATTAACTGCTCTGCTGCTCAGCTTAAAAGAATCGATTTTTTACCTAAGCTATTGGCGCTATTGGATAAATATCAGATCGATCCGAGTCTTTTAGAAATTGAAGTAACTGAATCAATCTTGATCGAAGATGCGGAAAGGTGTGCCGAGCTTTTGCGTCAACTTAGTCGTCTTGGAATGAGGCTGGCCATTGATGATTTTGGTACAGGTTATTCTAGTTTAAGTTACTTGAAAGATTTGCCGTTTCATTATGTTAAAATAGATCAAGTTTTTATTCGTAATATTATCGAGGACAAAAAACACGCAGCGTTGACTCATGCGATAATTAGTTTGAGCCATGATTTAGGGCTTAAAGTGATCGCAGAAGGTATTACTGATATCCATCAGCTAATAATGTTGCAAGATTTTGGCTGTGATATTGGTCAAGGTTACTTATTCAGTAAGGCGTTAGGGGCAAACTCCATGGGGAGTGACCCCATGATAGTGGCGCTTAATGAACAGAGCTCTGAGGATTAATTCGTTAAAATTTAAGAACTTTCTCCTTTTTCACAATTTATGAGACGGCAAGTTTATCGCGTTAAAGAGGGCTGTTACGAGCTATCTTGTCTTTAAGGGCTTCCCAAAATTGGGTTAGATTTGGGTTTTGATTGAACTTAGATCGATACATGCGTATTTCAAGCGGGATATTCCAATTTTCCTCACCTGCTAAAGCGACTTTTCCATAGTTTAATGTGTCTAACATTAAGCGTTTTGGAATCCAGCCAATACCGTAACCTTCTTTCACCATGGCTTTAATACTGACTGAGTGATAGTTCTCAGAGATCGTTTGCAGTTGCGGAATCTCTCTTTGTCTTTGCAAATGGTGATGAATAACCGGCTGTAAGAACGAATTCTCGTAATAGCCAATATAGGGTAATGGTTTACGTTTAGCGCCTGGGAGCGTGAACTTAGGTTCGCCTGTGGCGTTGGTTGCGCTACATGGAATTAGGGTTTCTTCAGCAATCACAAGATGCTCATATTGCTCATCATCAAGGGCGCGAATGAAGTTAATAGCAGGATGCCAATAGCAAAGCATTATGTCGCATTGCTGATCCATCAGAGAGTTAACAAAGTCTATACCTAGCCAAGAGCTAGATTTCATATTGATATCTAGATCCATATCGATGCTTTGACAAAACGGCTCGATGACTTCTTTATAAAAGCTGAGAAACAGAGTTTGCGTGGTCACGAAACGTATTTGTGATTCTTCTTGTTTGCGAATTTCTTGGCACCGCTCTTTGGCGTCTCTAAGCTGCCTAGTAATTAATTCAGCACTTTGAAGAAATACCTCACCTGCGGGCGTTAAAGATAAAGGCAGGGTGTTGCGGTCTATTAAAGTAACGCGCATTTCTTCTTCAAGTAATTTTATGCGTCGACTAAAAGTCGGTTGCGTGACATTTTGCTCGTCTGCAGCACGTGAAAAGTGACGTGTCTTCGCTAGGGCAATAAAGTCCTCAAGCCATCTTATTTCCATGGGGCCTCCTGACGAGCAGAAGCTGTAAAAGACGTGATAAACAAGAGAGGGATCATAGTCGGCCCTCCTCAATAGCGTGACAAGCCACACTACTGCCATCACTTTGCAGTGTCATAGCGGGAGACGCTTCATAGCAGCGCTGATTTGCATAAGGGCAGCGCGCCTGAAAAACACAGCCAATTGGTTTTTCTGTTGGTGTTGGGACTTCACCTATTAATCGAATCGGTTGCGCGGTATTACTGTCTAGTCTTGGGATAGCGGATAACAAGGCTTGGGTATAAGGATGTTTTGGAGCGCTAAATAATGTTCCTGTAGGCGCAAGCTCACAGATTCGTCCCAAATACATTACCGCTACTCTGGTAGCAAAATGTTCGACAACCGCTAAGTCATGAGTAATGAAAAGATAGCTAAGGTTGCGTTCTTCTTGTTTGTCCATCATTAGGTTCAGTACTTGTGCTTGTACTGATACATCCAGTGCTGATAACGGCTCATCAGCGACAATAAAGTCGGGTTCAACCGACAGAGCGCGAGCTAAACTGATTCGTTGACGTTGACCACCTGAGAATTCATGAGGGTAACGGTCTGAACTCGAAGCAGAAATACCGACAGACTCTAAAAGCTCATCAATTTTCTCATCCACTTGAGATTGCGAAAACTGTGGGTTATGGAAGGAAATTGGCTCACTTAATGTTTGATAAACCGTCATTCGAGGATTTAGAGACGCATAAGGGTTTTGGAAAACCATCTGCATACGACGTCGGAAAAACATGCGCTGACGGTTATTTAATTGATCGATACGTTGATCAAGGTAATGTATTTCACCCGCACTTGGTGTTGTAAGTCCCATAATGGCGCGTGCTAGGGTGGATTTTCCACAGCCAGTTTCACCCACAACACACAATGTCTCGCCTTGGTTTATTGTAAGGTTAACGCCATTGAGCGCATGAATGCTGTCTTTATGTCTTGTAAGTTTGCCGTGACGGAATCGCCATTGGCTAAGCCAACTTTCATTTGACGTAAACGCTTTTTCTAAGCCGCTAATTTGAATAAGAGGAGTTGCCATTAGCTTGCCTCCTTATCTTTATCAGCGAACTCATTAAGCATATCTTCGACCAAAAAGCAGGCAACGCTAGACACACCACTGTAAATAAAGCGGGGTTGTTCTTGTCGGCATTTTTGTGTGGCGTAAGGGTAGCGTGGATGGAATGCGCAACCTGATGGCCGCTCCGCGAGCGAGGGCATGCTGCCTCGGATTTGGTTTAGGCGCTGGCCCGGCAGTGTCATTTGTGGTAAGGCATTCAGTAATCCTTGAGTATAAGGATGCTGAGGATCGTTGATGATCTCTAATGTAGGGCCTTCTTCGACAACATGACCGGCATACATGACTAAGGTGCGTTCGGCGACTTTAGAAACTACACCAAGATCATGGCTAATTAGCACAAGAGCAACACCATTGTCTCGGCAGATGGCCAGTAGAAGTTGCAGTATCTCCGCTTGGATCGTTACATCCAGAGCGGTAGTGGGTTCGTCCGCAATAATAATGTCTGGATTGAGCAACAAGACGGAAGCGATGATAACCCTTTGTCTCATGCCGCCAGACAATTCATGTGGATACTGGTCGAAACGTTTTTCTGGTGATGCAATTTGCACATGATGTAACTTTTCAATGGCAATGTTACGGGCATCTTTATAAGAAATTTTAGTATGGCTGCGGATGGTTTCGACCAACTGATCGCCGATAGTCAGCACAGGATTTAGTGTCATCATAGGGTCTTGGAAAATCATGGCGATGCGTTTGCCACGAACTTCTTGCAGCTGACGCAAATTCATCTTGGTAATTTCTTTGTTTTCTAACTTGATCGAGCCAGATTTTATATAACCTGGCTTGCCAATGAGATTTACAATAGAGAATCCTAGAACCGATTTTCCTGCACCTGATTCACCAACAATAGCAATTCGTTCACCACGATTTAAAGTGAAGCTTACGTCAATAAGAGCTGCGAGTTCTTGTTCTTTCATGTGAAAGTTGACGTGTAGGTGGCTGACGCTTAGTAAATTCATGCGAGACCTTTGCACGACTGCTGTGCTTGCCAATACTGTGTTAATAAAAGTCTCATATTAATCTTTATACGTCCTTGGATTTAGATGATCGCGCAACCAATCGCCAAGTAAATTCATGGCTAAAATTAAAATAATCAGTGTGACGCTTGGGATGACACAAATCCACCAAGAGCCTGAAAACATATAGGCAAACCCTGCTGAGATGAGCGAGCCAAGAGACGGCTCTGTCGCTGGCATGCCGAGACCTAAAAAGGACAAGGCTGCTTCGGCAACAATAGCGTTTGCAATTTGAACAGTGAAAATCACTAAGATTGGTGAAAGAGTGTTCGGTAGAATATGGCGAAACATAATACGCTTTGAGCTAATGCCCATAATTCTAGCGGCATCTACATATTCTTTTTGCTTTTCAGCAAGCACTGATGCACGAATGGTTCGGGCAAAGAGCGGCCATTCTGTTAAACCAATGACTAGAATCAGGATGACCATTGCGAGTTGCTGATATCGAGCCATACCAAATAAGGATTGGAAGATCGCTAGGAAAACAATTGCGACCATCATATTTGAAAAAGACAATTGAATATCAGCGCAGCGCATCAAAAAGTTGTCAATGCGACCACCTAAATAACCAGCCATTAAACCGATGCAAATACCTAGTGTAACTTGAATTAAAACAGCACAGATACCTATGGTAAGAGAGAGTCGTGTGCCATATAAAATAACTGACAGTAAATCTCGACCTTGTGCATCCGTGCCTAATAGAAAACGATTGTCACCACTTATCCAGCTGGGAGCAATTTCCGCATTCATCAAATCCATAAATGCCGGATCGACGATATCGAAAGGTGCAACCAAAGGCGCGAGTAGGGCGACTAGGCAATAGAATAGAAATATGATTAGGGCCAGCATTGCGAGTTTGTCGCCCACAAAACCTGACACAATATGGCTCCAACGATTGCCTGAAGTGGGATGGAGAAGGTCTTTTTTAATGTACTTCATAGTCCATGACTCGCTAAGCGTACCGTCGGGTTAACCAATCCATAGATCAAATCTACAAAGGTATTGGTAATAACAAAGATACCACCAACGACAATTAAGTACGCAGAAACAAGTGGAGTATCGACTCGGCTAACCGCGTCCATAAACAAAAATCCCATGCCTGGCCACTGAAAAATGGTTTCGGTCAAAATGGTGTAAGCCACTAAGGTTCCTGCTTGGATCCCTCCCACTGTTATGACGGGTAACATGGTATTTTTTAATGCATGCTTAAAATAGATACGGCGTGCAGATAGGCCTTTTGACCAAGCGAAGCGTATATATTCGGACTGCAAGACTTCCATCATTTCTGCACGTATTAAGCGAACAAAAATAGGCATCAAAGCAATTGCCAGCGTCAAACTAGGAAGAAGTAAATGTTTTAAACCATCTTTTGTAAAAAGCCCACTTTCCCATAAGCCGAATATTTCTACCGTCTGGCCTCGCCCAAAACTGGGTGCCATATTCAATTCGATGGAAAATATGTACACCATTAGAATAGCAACAATAAAAATAGGGACAGAGAGACCGATGGAGCTGATGATCATTAGTAAGCGAGAAAGTATGTGTTTGGGTTTTATTGCGGCTAAAACACCACAAGGTGTCGCAACAAGAATAACCAGTAAAATAGAGCAAAAAGCTAATTCTAAAGTGGCAGGAAGTTTTTCAAGAATTACGTCAAGAGCGGGCTCTTTATAGTAGTACGAGGTACCTAAGTCACCATGGATTGCGCCTTCTGCAAAGCGCCAATACTGAAGGAAAAAACCATCATTTAGTCCTAGTTCGTTACGAATTTGATTGCGTTCGTCCTGAGATACTGACATGCCAACCATTTGCTGAACTGGATCACCTAGCTTATCTTGTATAGCGAAGCTGATAAGACTAATGATGATCATAACAAAGCACGCTTGCATGACGCGTCGGAGTAGGAAAATCAGCATGGGGCGATTAGATCCCCACTCGTCATTGACATGATGTTCTCTTGATGAAAGCCCGTTGAGAGACTGGTGTATTCACTATTCTTCAATGAATAGATCTCCTATATGGGGATAATTTTGATCGTTGACTATATCTTGTATTTTGACGTTATCTTTGGCTGCCCAAGTCAGAGATTGCCAATATAATGGCACAATTGCCGCGTCATTATATAAGGTTCGTTCTATCTGTTGCATAAGACGCAGGCGCCTTTCAGGGTTCATCTCCCGATTTGCCTGACGGATATCATCGTCAATATAGGATCGACAATATTCGCTAGCATTATAAGCGCCCATTCCGGTTTTGGCATCGGGGCAAGCGATAATAAACTCAAATAAATTGTTTGAATCCATTGTATCTGACTGCCAACCTAGCATCATCATATCTGCACTGCGATTATCGAACTCTTTAAAATATTGAGCTTTAGGTAGGGTTTTTAAATCGACTGTGATGTTGATTCTAGACAGCATTGCGGTAATGGCTTGAGCAACCTTTTCGTCATTCATATAGCGATTGTTTGGCGCCATCATGCTGATGCGGAAGCCTTTTTCGTATCCCGCTTCCTTCATGAGTTCTAGTGCTTTTGTTAAATCATACTCAGGTTCTAAATTATTGATATGCCCTAGAAAGCGGTCGGGGCTTAATTGGCCAGCAGGTATGGCATAGCCTTTTAAAATTTTGTCGACGATTAGTGATTGATTAACTGCTAAGTTAATGGCTTTTCTAACTCTGATGTCTTGGAATTCTTTGCGTCGTTGCTGATTCATGTGAAGTAATAAAATACGCGTACTGTGTAGCGTAACCAACTGAATGCCTTTGATTTTTTTTGTCCGTTCAATATCAATTGGTGAGACAGGGAAAATAAAGTCTACGTCGCCAGATAGGAGGGCGGCTAATCTTGTCGAGTCGGCACGAATTGGTGTGAGTATGACTTTATCGATGTTGCCAACGGAATTTGTATCCCAATAGTTGGGGTTGCGTTTTAGTTCCATACGACTGCCTAACTCTCGTTCCGTCAGAATAAAAGGTCCTGTTCCAGATACATTCCGAGATGCGAATGTTTCACCATACTTAATGATTTGGTCTTGGTTTTGGTAGAAGGCTTTATCCATTGGAAAAACATACGTCATTATGTTGAGTAGTAATGGATTGGTGTAGGTTGAGTGGACATCAACTGTGTATTCATCGACCATGGAAGCGGATTTTATAGTGTCAAACATGGCGCGAAAATCAGGAGATTTTTTTAATCGCTCAATAGTGTAAATCACGTCTTTTGCCGTGAACGGGTTACCTGTACGAAAAGTGACGTCGTGACGAAGGTGAAAACGCATGGTTAGGTTGTCAATTCGCTCCCACTTAGTCGCTAAGCGATGCTCAAACTGGCCATTTTGTTTCCAGCGTAATAAAGGATCAAAAACAAGATGAGAAAACTGTAGTGTACCTTCCGACAGTTGCTCATGTGGGTCTAATGATATTGGGTCTGCATCAAAGGCCATTCTTAGTGTCGTTGCTGTTGCCTTATTCCAGAAGAGTAGAGCCAAACAGCAGACTATAATAACCTTTTTCTTCATTATTTCAGGTCTCATTGTTGAGTGTGACTTGTAGGGTATGATTTTTTGCGTTTATAAATCTTGACCATTCGGACGACCCTGCATTTTTACAAAAAAATGAGTAAAAAGACAGCAAGACTAATGATTTTAAGCACAATTAAAGTTGAATTATGTTTTATTTAAATAATCAGCTTAACAATATAGGTGGATATGAATTATTTTGCGCATCTTCACATTGCAGCGATTACGAATACTTCTTGGGTTGGTAATTTGCTTGGTGACTTTCCAGTTGACGCAAGTCTTTTGGATGCAGATTTACTAATAGGTTGGCGTTTGCACCAAAAAGTAGATGTCATGGTGGATCAGCATGAGGCAAGTGTATTGTTTCGTGGTATGGAGCGAAAAGGGCGTCGACGATTTGCTGGCATTATACAAGACATCGCCATGGACTATTGGTTAATACAGAACTGGACACTATTTAGTCCTGTTTCGTTGGACATTTTTTGTGAGCAGGCTGTGGCTGGTTTAGTAAAAGATAAGCATCGCAGTCCGGAACGTTTGAAAAACATGATTAGCTCATTGGAATATGAAAATTGGTTATCTAATTTGGGGACACTAGATGGTGTGGATAGAGCGATACATTCTATTATGCGCCGTTGGAAGCATGGTAAGCATTTGCAGGGGTTTGTTGATGATTTACCCAATGTGATTAATCAGGCCGAAGCGCCTTTTTTAGACTTATATCCAGATTTATTAGACTACGTGAAACAAGAAATGAAAAAAGCCGAGGCCACACACAGCCTCGGCTAATGGACCTTTGCGCTATGCGCTTCATAGCAGGCCCGATCGAGAGAACAACCAAATAAACGAATTTAGCTCGGTGCAGATTCCTCGCCTTCGTTTATCTGGAATGGACGAGTATAGATATTTTCTGATTAGTCACCTTGACTTAGGTCAGATTAGATCACTTTAATAAAAGCTCTCAATAAACATACGAGAGTTAGGTGCACAGTATTTTATCTCTCTCTTGCGGTAACTTGTGGTAGAATCCGCCACCGAAAAAGACTTGGTTAGAATAGGGGAGTTAGGTTGAGCGTTCAGTGGTATCCAGGGCACATGAATAAAGCGCGTCGAGAAATCGAAGAAGTCATGACGCAAGTAGATATCGTTATCGAGGTATTGGATGCCCGTATCCCCGATTCCAGCCAGAACCCCATGCTTAATACCTTGCGTGGAGAAGTACCTGTGCTTCGTCTTTTGAATAAAAAAGACTTAGCTGACAAAGCTAGACTAGACTTATGGTTAGAGCATTGGCGTGGTAACGAGTCTATTTTAGCTCACCCTTTTTCTACGTTAGACAAAGCGGATGTTGCCAAAATAAGCCAATGGGTGGGTCAGATGGTTCCTCATCGAGGTAGCGCTGAAAAACCGATTAGAGCCATGATTGCGGGTATTCCTAACGTTGGGAAGTCCAGCTTAATGAATGCGTTGTTGGGTCGTCGAGTGGCAAAAGTCGGTGATGAGCCTGCTGTTACTAAGTCACAGCAAAAATTGAAAGTAACAAATGGCTTTCAGATATTAGACACCCCTGGCATTTTGTGGCCGAAAATTGAAAACCCTGATGCCAGTTATCGCTTGGCTGTTACGGGTGCCGTTCGTGCTACTGCTATTGATTATGAAGATGTTGCCTTGGTGGGTTTGAAGTTTTTTATCGCCGATTATTTGGAATCGCTTACAACTCGTTACAAATTGAAAGAACTTTCGCCAGATCCTTATGAAGTGCTAAAAGTGATTGGTTCTAAGCGAGGTGCATTGCGAGCGGGCGGTAAGGTCGACATGCATAAAGCGGCAGAAGTATTTTTAAATGATGTAAGAACTGGTGCAATTGGGCCTTACGTCATGGAAACGCCAGACATGATTGCCCATGAAGAGCGTTTGGTTGAAGAGGCAAAAGCGAAAAAAGAAGCAGAAAGACAAGCTCGATTGGCAGCCGCTGTTCCGCAACGCCAGCAAGCAATTAACCGTGCTTATCGTAATGCTCAAGCGACAGATCAAGTAGAATCAACAGAACAAGCTCAAACTATTCAGCAAGATGAGAGCACAGATGACAAGCAGTGAGGTTCACGGTCATGGATTATGAAATTGCCTTTGATCAGGACGAAAATGTTTATCGCATTTATACAGGGTACGAGTTTGCTGCAATTGGCGAATGGGTCTCTGAATACGTGCGGGATTTGGAAAGTATTCAGCGAGTACTAATGGCGGCTCGTTTGGCAGAAACTGAGAAAGAAACCACGGAGTTCAAACATGGTCCTTTTGATGTTGTTTTGAGCGAAGAGGGCGTGTCTGTATCTCGACAAGTAGATCTCGACTCAGCAGAAGAAGAAATAAAAGCGATGTTTGATACTCAGGAAAGTTTTTATCAGACCTCGACAGATGGTATTCAAGCAGAATGTGGCTTAGAAGATCTAATTAATATGATCGAAAATTGGCACGAAGTGTTGCAGTGATTCTAACGTGTTATGATGGTTGTTCCTTGCGCTGGCTGGGTTTAAACTAGCGCTTGTTTATTTTTTACGTTTTTTTAGGGAGCCGATATGCTCATCGAATTGGAAAAAGCCCGCACTCGAAATAATGTTGTTCGCATTTTTCGTGAAGAATTGGATGGACCAGATGGCTGGACTGACGGTTTTGTTGTGGATGCCAACGAAGAAATGGTTTTGCTCCAATTGGTGGATGATAGTGTTCGTCTTAATGGTTATCAAATTCTCTTTTTAGAGGACATTAGTGACTTCGCTCATCCGGCTCCCTTTAATGATTTCCAGAAAAAAGTACTAGCGCTTCGTGGTGAAGAAGTTGTTGACCCTGAAGTGGTGCTTGACGATTTAGCTGTATTGTTAATTGATATAAGTGAAGAGTTCGGTTTGGTCACACTTCATCGTGAAGAGATTGAACCGGATAGCTGTGAAATCGGTCGTGTTGTTCGTGCTGACGCCGTTACTTATGAGTTAGAAGAAATTGGTTCAGATGCGCGTTGGTTTGATGATACGTTCGAATATGATTTGTATGATATTACCCGTATTGAGTTTGGTGGCGCTTATGAAGATGCTTTGCTACTAGCAAATGATGACATGGGTGATGATGCTTATGAGTTGTCTGATGATTATCCAGATGATGGGGTTGTAGACGACGAATAATAGTGAATTGAGCCTTAGCTTTTTTTACGCTTTAATAAAAAACGCCTTATTGGGCGTTTTTTTATTTATATTAATGCCTTTATGAAATTATTTATTTTGTAAAGGTAGAATTGTTTTATTAAGTCTGCTTCTGTCTGGCAGTGATCTTGCAGAATTATAAGCATAAAGTGCTTTGCGAATAAGATGAAATGGAAAATGAGGAACCTTTTTATGTCTCGGTGGCTGACCCTTTTTTGTTCGCTATTGCTGATTTCTGGCTGCGCGGCTTATGCAACACATCAATTTGATAACGTTTTTGGGGCGCAAGATCCAGCGAATCGTGTTAGTGACATTAGTGATGAAGATAGTGCGTTTTATAATGAGCAAGTAAGACCTATTTTAGACAGTCGCTGTGTTTCTTGTCACGCTTGTTATGATGCGCCTTGTCAATTGAAGTTTACCGCTTCTGATGGTATTGAGCGAGGAGGATCAAAAGAGCTTGTTTATGATGGTACTCGTCTTTTAGCTTCTTCCCCAACACGTTTGTTTATTGATGCTAAAAGCACTGATGAATGGCGATCGAAAGGCTTTCATCCCGTTTTAAATGAGCGAGAGCAGTCACCTTCGGCTAATCTGCAGGGCAGTTTATTGTACCGAGCGATTGCGCTGCGTAAAACGCAAGGTGATTTCACTCAGCCTGTTTTACCGGACAGCTATGATTTCTCACTTGCTCGAGATCAACAGTGCGTTAGCATTGAAGAGTATCGGCAATTTGAGCAGGATTATCCTAATTGGGGTATGCCTTATGGTCTTCCTGCCCTTAGTGCCGATGAGTATGATGTATTGACGCGTTGGTTGGCGAAAGGTGGCAAGATGCCAGAAGCTAAGCCTTTACCTGTTAAGCTACAGCAGCAAGTGGCTTTGTGGGAATCGCGATTAAATGGAGATGACCTAAAAGGGCAGTTGGTTTCTCGTTATATCTACGAACACCTTTATTTATATAGTCTTTACTTGGGTGATAGAGAGTTTGATGACGGTAAAGAGATTCGCTTCCAGTTAGTTCGCTCTAAAACACCGCCAGGTGAGCCTATTGATCGTATTGCCACGCGTCGCCCTTATGACCCACCAGGTGTAGATCGTGTTTATTATCGACTCTGGGCTGACCCAGAAGTCAAAGTTCAAAAAAATCATATTCCTATGCAGTTGAATGAAGCGAGATATGTTCGCTGGCAGTCTTATTTTTATACTGATGATTATGAAGTAACAAGAGATCCTGGATATGCTCCTGAGGTCGCAACGAATCCTTTTAAGGCATTCCGTGAGATACCAGCTCACGGGCGTTACCGTTTCTTACTAGACCATTCGCAAAAAACGATTATGTCATTTATTAAAGGTCCGGTTTGTCGTGGACAGGTTGCTGTTAATGTGATTAATGAGCAATTTTGGGTGTACTTTATTGATCCAGAATTAATTTATAACAAAGGTTCTGCTGATTACTTAGAGGATCAAGCTCAGAATTTGGATTTACCTGCTATAGGGTCTAGTAATACTTTATCACCGACCTCTTGGGTTACCTTTTCTGATCAGCAAAAGTCATATTTGTCGGCGAAAGCGGCGTTAATTGAAAAAGAAGTTGGAGTTGGTGGCAAGGTTCCTTTGGATTTAAGTTTAATTTGGGATGGTGATGGCAACAATGATAATGCTGCGTTAACTATTTTTCGCCATTTTGATAATGCGTCGGTAGTGAAGGGGATGGTGGGTCAACATCCCAAAACTGCTTGGGTGATTGATTATCCATTACTGGAGCGTATTCATTATTTACTGGTGGCAGGGTTTGATGTGTACGGTAATGTTGGCCATCAGCTGGTAACCCGTTTATACATGGACTTTTTAAGAATGGAAGGGGAGATGAATTTTTTGCTTTTACTCCCTAAAGAAGATCGAGAGACAGTCCGAAAGTATTGGTATCGAGATGCGAATCAAACAATTAAAGATTATATTTTTAGTGACTATATAAAAGTTAATCGTCAAACCCAGATTGATTATGTGACGGACGATCATCAGTCTGAGTTATATGAAAAACTTCGAGAGAAGTTAGCTGCTGTACTAGATCATGGCTATGATTTGGAGCAAAGCAAGTTAACTGCTAAGCAGCGTAAGGCCTTGTATAAGCTTCAAGCGGTGCGCGGAGGCGGGTTGGTTTATTTGCCGGATGTTGCAACCATATTAGTGACTCAGCAAGGTGTGCCGCTGGAAGTCATTAGTTTGATTCATAATAAAGCCCACGCAAATATTTCCAGTTTATTGGATGAAGAAGCTGCGCGTTTGCCAGACGAAGATGGTGTGACTTTGGTGAAGGGGGTCTTGGGTGATTACCCTAATGTGCTGATGCAGGTCGAAGAAAGTGAGTTGATAGATTGGGCCGATCAAGTCGGGAGTCTTAAGACAAAAGAAGATTATTCGGCTCTTTTAGATAGCTTTGGGATACGAAGAACTCACCCTAATTTTTGGTTTGTTAGCGATGCGATTGGAAACCTAAATAAGCTGGATCGCCCAAGAGAAAGTGGGATTCTTGATTATAATCGTTTAGAAAATAGATAGCTGCTTTTTAAATGGAAAGTGGCTTTGGAAATGGATAGTGGTTTTAGCACGAGTATTATACTCGTGCTAAATAGTACAAAAGTATCAATAAGCTAATTACCTTTATAAATGACATGATGGACGCTTCTGCATTTAGTGCATGATTGAGTGCTTGTAACTGGCGACGATCAGTCTTAAATAGAGGGTATATTAGTTTTATTGGATGAATGTTATGGTTCCACTTTCGATACTTGATCTTGCTCCTATTGCTGAAGGCTGTTCGGTTGCGGACTCATTGGCGATGAGTCGTCGAATGGTTGTTGCGGCAGAAGAGCTTAATTACGCGCGTTTTTGGTTGGCGGAACATCATGGGATGGCTGGCGTTGCGAGTTCTGCAACTTCTGTTGTGTTATCTCATCTTGGTGCTGCTACATCCAAAATTCGCATTGGTTCTGGTGGTGTAATGCTACCGAATCATTCACCTTTAGTTATCGCTGAGCAGTTTGGTACTTTAGCTGAACTCTATCCTGGTCGTATTGACTTGGGGTTAGGTAGAGCGCCAGGGACCGATATGCAAACGGCAAGGGCATTACGACGTAATATGGATGCTTCTGTGGATAGTTACCCAGACGATATCTTAGAGTTGCAGCGTCTGCTTGGTGGTGGTAATCAGGGTGTTATGGCTGTTCCTGGTCGCAATACTTATATTCCTTTATGGATGTTGGGGTCTAGTTTATATAGCTCTCAAGTTGCAGCTGAATTTGGTTTGCCATATTCCTTTGCCTCTCATTTTGCTCCAGATCAATTAATTCAAGCGCTTACTGTTTATCGTCGTAATTTCAAAGCCTCCGAACAACTCTCCAAACCACACACAATGGCTGGTGTAATGGCTGTTGTTGCTGATACAGATGAAGAGGCGAAATATTTATTTACCTCTGCTCAGCAACAGTTTGTGAATTTACGTCGTAGCCGAAATCTTCCTTTTGCGAGACCTGTTGATAGTATGGATGGGATCTGGTCACCGAGCGAGAAGCATATGGTTGAGCATATGTTGCAATATGCTATCGTGGGTTCAAAAGAGTCTGTTGCCTTTCAATTATCTAGCTTTATTGATTTGACAAAAGTGGATGAGTTGATTATTTCTATGCCTATCCATGATTCTGAAGCAAGGCTGAAGTCATTGCGTTTGATGGCTGAGGTTAGAGATAGCCTGTAATCAGAAAATGTTATCTTCTTAAAAAAGAGCTACTGATAGTTTGAAGTGACCCCCAATAGTTGGACTGCCAATATTGGGGGTTCTTTTTTATTTATCGTAAGGTGAAGGGTCACCATGTATTGGTTGCGTTTTAAATCGACGATGCGTCCAATAATATTGTTCTTTTTTAGGCTCTATAACCTTTTCCATTAATTCATTAATTCTAGTCGCATTTTCAACATCATCTTGGCTTGGATAGTTTTCGACTTCTGTTAATTTTAGGAGGTAGCCGTTTTTTGTTCTGCCATAGTCGTAAAGCACAACTGGCGCATTGGTCATATTTGCGATGCGTCCAATGTGAGCAATAGTTGCGCATTGGTGGCCGTAAAAAGGAGCGAAGACAGAGTTTTTCCGTCCATAATCTTGATCGACAGCGTACCAGACAGCTTTGTTTTGCTTTAGCGATTTCAAAACTTCTCGCATATTAGTGCGTTCGATGGTTTTGGAAAAAATTGCTTTGCGTTGACGCTCCATTACCCAGTTCATCACCGGGTTGGTTTGTAATTTATAAATGGGATGAGCATCTATAAAGCGCGGCATTTGGCTTCCGCAAAAGTCGAGGGAAGAGAAATGGCCACTAATAAGAATGCAGCCTCGCCCTTTAGCTAATACTTTATCAACTACATCTTGTCCTTCAAAAGTGATTCGTGACTGAAACTTTTTCTGGCTTTGAAACCAAGAAGAAAATGTTTCAATTGTGCCTTTTCCCATGCTTTCAAAGTGTGCCTTTGTGAGGTTCTTTCGTTCAGTATCACTCATTTCTGGGTAACAAATTTTTAAGTTTACATCGCATATATGTCGACGTCTTTTGGCAATAGCGTGTAGTGTACGGCCAAGATACTTGCCTAGAACTTGTTGTAACGACCAAGGTAAAAAACTTAACACATAGGCGATTCCCATAGCGAACCAGCTTAGCCAATGTTTCGGTCCCATAAATTTGAAGATACTTTTATTTAATGTACTTTGTTTAGCCATGGTAACCCTCCAAAAAAGCCTGCCACTGCTCTTCAGATACATGAAAGTTTGAATATTTATTGGACTCTTTAGTTATCGAGCGTTTAAGGCGGTCAATGTTAGACCGCATCCAGTCTTGGTGAGGCTCTTTTTGTTCGCATTTGTCAAAATCAATGACCCAAACTTTGTGCTGATTATCTATCATAATGTTATGGCAATTTAGGTCGGAGTGATAAATGCCGTTGTTATGAAAACGTTTTATTACAGTGCCTATTTCATTCCAGTCAATCTCAGGTGATCGATGACTTTTGATAATATCAAATAAATCCTGTGCGTCTTTGATTGTCTCGGTCAATAGTTCAGCTTGATAGAAACCGTATTTAACCGCGAGAGCGCCGCCAATAGGTCGGGGGACAGGAAGAGATAGATTATTCATTTTTTCTAGTAAGCTAAGTTCAAGCCAAGGGCGTGTTTTTTCTAATCCAGTGAATAGAAATCGGCTTTTATTAAATTTTGCGATAAGTCCACCTCGACGATAACGTCGAATGACAAACTGTCCAAATTGACTGTTGATAAACCAGACAGCACCACGGCCATTTCCGGTACCGTGCAATGCTTGTTGTGACTGCCAGAATTCTGGGTCAAACCAAGCTGCTGATAGCGGTAATGTTTGGTCGCTTTTTAATAGTGTCGTATCAGGTGATATGTTGATGGTTTGTGGCATGTTACTCGCTTTATCAAGGTGTTCTTTGTAATGTCTACAAATTTGGACACATTCAAGGGTGTCTATTCTATAATACTTGCTGAGTTTAAGCAGCCCTAGAGGAAGACATGCAACAAGAGAATATTCAACATTTGGCCGTGGTTCGATTATCAGCATTGGGTGACGTGTGTCACGCAATGGCAGTAGTGCAGTCTATTATGAAGCGTTATCCATCTATCCAAGTGACTTGGATAACTTCTCCGTTAGAGGCAAATTTAGTGCGTTTGCTCGATGGTGTGCAAGTGGTTGTATATGATAAAAAAAGCGGTTTTTCTGGATTGTTGGCGCTGCGTTCTCTATTAAGTAGTCAAAAGTTTGATGTGTTGCTGCATTTTCAGTGGTCTTTTAGGGCGAGTGTAGTTTCTCGTCTGATTAAAGCAAAAAGACGCATTGGTTTTGCTTTGTCTCATTCTCGTGAAAAACAACATTGGTTTGTTAATGAGTACGCGCCTGAGCCTAAAGGTGAGCACGTTCTCGATTCTTTTTTATCTATTGCCAGTGTGTTGGGGGTTTCAGAGCCTACATTGCCTTGTGAGTTAATCTTGCCAGAACCAGACCTTGGTCTGCCGGATCATTATGTGGTTATTAACCCATCGGCTTCCAAGGAGGATCGTAACTGGACGGTTGAGGGCTATCAGGCGATCATTGAACGATTGTTAGTGAAGGGTATATGTCCTGTTATCACTGGCGGCCCTTCAGATAGAGAGGTGGCTTTTGCAAAGCAAATTATTGCAAACCGAGCTGAGCAGGTTATTAATCTGGTGGGGAAGACCCAGCTGAATGTAATGTTGGCTGTTTTAAAGGGGGCGTCGCTGGTAATTAGTCCTGATACTGGGCCTGCTCATATGGCAACTCTAGTTGGCACGCCTGTTCTTGGTTTGTACGCTCATTCGAATCCGCAGAGAACAGGGCCATATCGTGATTTAGATAAAGTGCAGAGTGTGTACGAGGAGCTAGTTGTGAAGGAGTATCAAAAGCCTGTCGCAGAGCTGCCTTGGTCAACACGTGTGCATGACCCTAAGGCCATGCAGCACATCCGTGTTGAATCGGTTTTAGCTATGCTGGATACGCTTATTTAGCGAGTCTATTTAGAATGACTATTTAGACAAAGACTGCTCAGCAAGCTTAAGATCTAGCGTCGCCTTTAACAGCTTGTAAAGCTGGATAGAGGCGTCAATTTCTTCTTTTCGGTTAGTTAAACTTTCGATGTTTAAACCAAGCGGAACGCCAAGAGGTAGCGCGGTTTCAATAATTTGTTCTAACGCATTACGGCAGATTTTAATGGACTCTTCTAGTGGTGCTTTAGCATCTAAAATGCGGTGCTTTGTTGCATCCGGCACGGAAATTCCCAACCACTCCATGAACTCAAGTGTTTTTGCACTGCCACATGGTGTGAATGTTAAAATAATGCGCTTAGGTGTTTCGCCCTTTTCTTTGCAAGTTCTCGCGTAGCGGCTGATTAAGTCAGCGGTCGCTTGGTGGTTGTAAACGGCTTGTGAAATAAAGAACTCACAACCTGATTCAGATTTTTTTAATAGGCGTAAATGCTCGTCGCCTTTTTTTGCATGACGTTCTGCAATGGTCACGCCGCCAAGATTAAAATCATGAGGTGATGCTTTTAGGGTTTCATAAGCTTGCGGCAATGGTAGCTTGATATCACCATTTGAAGAAGGTGAGCCAACCAATACTAAATCACGAATACCGTACTGTTCCCACGCCTCAGTTAGCCAGCCTGAAAACTCCTCTGAGCTACGGGATGAAACAGATTTGTAGGTAATTACCGGCTTGCCTGATTGCTGATGAAGGCGCTTTGACCAAGCTCGTGGGTCGTGAGTTTCCATGAAAGGAAAAGGGCGTGGCTTGTCAATTCGGCTAGTTTCGTCTTGAATGTCATAAACGATTAAACCATCGACGTCGATATTATCAAGGCGCTCAAGCAGTTTTTGGCTTACTTGTTCTAGCTGTACTTCTTCAAGAGAGGATTTTGGTGGTGTTGTACCAATGAAGTAAACACCTCGACTAGGATCTTGAAACTTTGTTGCTAATTCCGATTTCATAATGTCACACTCTAATTAGACGAGGCAGATAATGTCGGTCTGCGTCTCGGGATGTTTGTTAGTTGGTGTTATTCTAACAGTGAAATGTATTCAAGGCTTTGTGTTGAAGGTGAATAATATTATTGATGAAGTGAGGGGCGCTAATCTTATAGTGAGATAAATTATGTCAAATATAGAATTAAAAGGCCTTTCTGAGGTGGCGTCTTCTAGCCTGCCACCAGTCCATAATTGGAAACCGCCATTTTGTGGTGATATGGATATGGTGATTAAAGCGAACGGTGAGTGGTTTCATGAAGGCGGTAAGATTAAACGCTCTGCAATGGTGGCCATGTTTAGCCGAATATTGTGGTTTGAAAATGGCGAGCACTTTTTAATGACGCCTGTTGAGAAAGTTAGAATTCAAGTTGAAGATGCTCCTTTTCTTATTACTCGTTGGCAATGGATAGAGACAGAACGTGGTAGAGCGATAGAATTTGCAACGTTAACTGACGATGTTCTGGTGCTTGGTGTTGATTGCGATCTTTGGATGGACTGGTATAAGGAAGAAGAGCGGCCTTATGTTTCAATGCGTTATGGTATGAAGGCTTTGGTAGGACGAAATGTGTTTTATGGTATTGCCGAAAGCCTTGAGCAGGTCGAGGCACCGAAAGGCATTGGTATGGGGATAATAAGTGCCGGTAAAAGCTATCTTTTAATGCAAGATGCATAACGAATTTGAGCCTGTCTAGGTTATAATGCGCGAATTAGACGTGACGCTTTGTTTGCGTAGTATTTTAGTTTTGAAGGGGTGTTTGTTTGTTATTCGAAGAATTTGGTTTTGATAATCGCATTTTAAAGTCCATTGGCCACTTGGGGTTTGATGAGGCAACTGAGATTCAAGCTCGTGCTATTCCAGAAGCAATGGCTGGTAGAGATTTGTTAGCGTCGTCAAAAACAGGTTCGGGAAAAACACTTGCCTATCTTTTGCCTGCGTTGCATCGAGTTTACAAGAAAAAAGCCTTGTCTAAGCGTGATCCGCGAGTGGTGATTTTGGTGCCAACTCGCGAATTGGCAAAACAGGTTTTTGGTCAACTGCGTCTTTTGTTGGCGGCTAGCCGTTTTACCTCAATTCTTATTCAAGGCGGCGAGAACTTTAACGATCAACATAAATCTTTGCAAAAAGATCCACATTTTATCGTGGCAACACCGGGTCGTTTAGTTGACCACTTAAAGCAGCGTCATGTTTTTCTTGAAGGGCTTGAGCTGCTTATTTTGGATGAAGCTGATCGTATGTTGGATTTAGGCTTTGCTGATGCCATGCGAGCTATTAACTCGGCAGCAAGCCATCGTCAGCGCCAAACTTTATTCTTTTCCGCGACGCTTGATAATACCGAAATCAGCGAAATTGCTGGCGAGCTATTGCGAGAACCTTCGCGAGTCGCTATTGGTCAAGGTTTTGATGAGCACACAGATATTTCTCAGCATGTTTTGCTTTGTGATCATCTGGATCATAAAGAAGCCCTGCTGAAACACTTATTAGTGGGGCAAACCATTAAACAAGCCATTGTTTTTACGGCAACGAAAAGTGACACGGTGCGTTTATCTGAGATTATTGCGGGTTGGGGATTAAGCACTCAAGCTTTGAACGGTAACTTGTCTCAAAGCGCTCGTAATAAAACCATGGAAAGCTTCGCGAAAGGGCTGTTTGATGTATTGGTAAGTACAGATGTTGCTTCTCGTGGCTTGGATATTGCTAGCGTGTCCCATGTTTTTAACTTTGATTTACCAAAGCAAGCGGAAGAATTTGTGCATCGAACGGGTCGTACTGGCCGCGCTGGTTTTAAAGGTGATGCTTATTCTTTGGTTGGCCCGAAAGACTGGGTGAACTTCAAAGCGATAGAGGTATTTTTACAAAAGACATTTACAACAGAATCTATTGAAGGGCTTGAACCGAAGTTTAAAGGTCTGCTTCCTCCTAAACCTGCTCGTCAAGAAACTAAAAAAGGCAGCACGAAAGCACCAACTAAGGCGCCTAAGAAGACAAATAAAAAGCCGGCAGGTAAAGCACGTTTCCATGACAATCAACAAGATGGCTTTGATGCGTTTAAATTGCCGCCTAAGCGTTTTGTTACGCCAGATAATGTTGGCGATGAAGATGAGTAGTAGCAGCTAGTTTTTTGTTAATTTATCCAAAGAGTTAGATTTTATTAATTGACAGATGAGCTATATTCACGATATTGATTAAGTAAGGTGCAAATTGGTCTTTTATTAAGTCTCAGTCTTTCAAAAAATTGTAAGGTGAGTCGTGACTTTGAAGGAATGTACCTTCATTTACTTTCTTATCTATTGGAGATGAGCTTATTAATCGTTTACCCCCATTAAATTCATTAAAGTGTTTTGAGTCTGCCGCTCGTCATGGCAGCTTCAATAAAGCAGCCAAGGAATTGTCTGTAACACCTTCTGCGATTAGTCATCAAATCAAAGGTCTGGAAAGCTTTCTAGGCCTTGAATTGTTTCGCCGTACTAAACGTAAAGTGATCTTAACGGAAGCTGGGGAGTCTTATCTAAAGCCAATAAAAAGTATTTTTGAGCAATTAGAAAATGCGACTTCAGAGCTTAAGAGCAAGCAAAAATCAGGTTCGCTTCGTTTGGCCGTTGCTCCAGCTTTCCTGACTCGCTGGCTAATGCCAAGAATGGAGCGTTTCCAAGAGCGCTATCCTGATATTCAGATTGAAATCAGCTCTTCAACGGGTTTAATTGATTTTTCCGCCAATGATATAGATATGGCCGTATATTTTGGTAGCGGAGATTGGGATGATGTTGAAGCATATTATTTGCGTCCTGCCCGACTTGCTCCAGTATGTAATCCTCGTTTGATTAAGCCAGAGCAGCCTATTGTTAAGCCTGAAGATATGCGTTTTTACCCGTTATTACATGTTACTAAGCGAAAAGATGAGTGGCATGACTGGTTGCAGCAACATGATCTTGATCCTAAGTTATTCCGTCGTGGTTTGATGTTTTCTAGTGGCTCACTTACTGCGGGTGCGGCCGCTCAAGGTTTGGGTATTTCATTAACCGATCCGGAGCTTATTATGCCTGAGATAGAAGCTGGCACGCTGAAAGTTTTATTCAATCAGCATTTGATTACCAATCGGTCTTTTTACTTGGTTTATGAAAAGCGCCGTTCTGTAACCTCTGCAATGTCTGCCTTTAAAGAATGGATAATTGAAGAAATGGTTGGCAATAAAAATACCTAGATGTATTTTGAGCTAAAAAATTGTTAAAAACATAAATGAGAACTTGTATATGAGTACAGCGTTAACGGTAAATAGCTATTTTAATGATCAAGTGAAATCCATTGCATTGAATAATACGGAAGGGACATCAACCGTTGGTGTTATGGCGGTTGGTGAGTACGAGTTTGGCACGAGTCAGCGAGAGTATATGACGGTTGTGTCTGGTGCTTTAACTGTTAAGTTGCCTACAGAAGATGATTGGAAAACCTTCGTTAAAGGCGATACTTTCATTGTTGAAGCGAACCAGACTTTCCAATTGAAAGTAGCTGAAATGACTGCTTACCTTTGTCGTTACGAGTGATATTGCAGTCTTAAAATTGTGGTATGCGAATTATAAAAAAAGGGCTGAATTTCAGCCCTTTTTTGTTGGATCTAATCTAATTATTTATCCGCCGACTACGTTGACGAGTAGGGTGACTTTATCTCCAGGTTGAACGTATTTCTTACCACCAACCTTTGGATTCCAATCTCGAATATCATTCACCGATACATTGAATTTATTAGCAACGACGGCTAGAGACTCACCAGAGCGAATAGTGTAGACCACTTTTTTCATTACGCTTCGGGTGCTGTTTTCTGACTGCTTAGGTTCTAACCATACAACCAGCTTCTTGCCTGGAATCAGCGGGTCTGCAAGTCCCATATTGTTCCATCGGGCTAATGTCTTACTGTCCGTACCGTATTTATTTGAGATTAACCATAAACTGTCGCCAGAATTAACTGTGTAGTTTATTTTTATACGGTTACGGTTTGGTGCATGAGACTGTTTGGCTAATAAGCGCTGATGAGAGCTTAGTGTGTAGCTTTCTATATCATTGCCAGCAACTGGGATCATTAACTCTTGTCCAACACGAATCATGGTCGAGGATATTTTATTTACGTCCTGTAGGACATTGACCGTGGTGTTGTGCTGTTTTGCAACAAGAAGTAAGTTGTCGCCAGCTTTTACTGTGTAACGAACCCAAGTAACTCGTTCTTTGCTAGGAATCTCTGCTAGTTTTGTTCTAAATAGTTTTGCTTTAGAGACGGGCATAAGTAATCTGTGCGGCCCATCTGGTGAAGTTGCCCACTGGTTGAAGCCTGGGTTTAGTAAATAGACTTCATCAATGCTCACATTAGCCATTTCCGCTGCTTGGGCTAGATCGAGTTGTCCGCCGATATTGACAACATCGAAATATGGTTTGTTAGGAATGAAGTAGGTTGAGTAATTATATTTTTCAGGATTTTTGATTATTTTTGCTAGGGCAATCAATTTCGGAACGTAAGCTCGAGTTTCTTTAGGGAGGTCTAAAGACCAAAAATCCGTCGGTTTGCCAGCTTTTTTGTTTTTTCTGATGGCTCTTAGTACTGTCCCTTCTCCAGAGTTATAAGATGCTAGCGCGTGAAGCCAATCGCCATCGAACATTTTATGCAGTCGAGTTAAGTAAGCAATAGCTGCTTGTGTTGAGCCAATAATGTCTCGGCGACCGTCATACCACCATGTTTGGTCTAGTCCATACATTTGTCCAGTAGAGGGGATGAACTGCCAAGGGCCAGAGGCGCGGCCATGGCTGTAACCAAAAGGATCAAAGCCACTTTCGACGATGGGTAATAACGCGATTTCAGTTGGTATTCCTGCTTTTTCTAGCTCATCGACAATGTAATATAAGTAGCGTTCACCGCGTTTTGATACTCTGTCGAGGTACGAAGGGTGAGAGCTAAACCAGCGTAACTGAGAAGACAGTCGTGGTCTGTCTATGTCTAGGTCTAATTGAAATCCTGTGCGGACTCTTTCCCAGATATCTTCTGGTGCTTTTGGCTTGCTTGTCGCTATAAGGGGTTCTTCTGTGGGAGCTGTGTCTTCCGTTGCAGAGTCAACTGGAGGAACTGTGTCAATGAAGCCTAGTTGTTCGGTATCTGCTTCAACAATATCAGTATCTTCCGTCGATTCTATTAGATCTGAGGAAGTGTTGTTCCTTTCTACTTTCGAAGCGGTTTGGCATGCACTTAGTGCTAGGCTGGCGAGGCAAACCCATAAAAATTTATATATCATGTAGGTCACAAAATTGAGTAAAGTTTCGACATTTTAAGGTTGTAGCGCAATAGGTCAACTAAAACTATCTTTGGCGCGTCTCACTTGGCTGAATGCAGCAATAGAATTCTCTGCTGGAATTTCGTTAAGTTGTTGTGCTGCTTGAACTTTAATGGCCTCTATATGGCTTCTTAAGAATGGGTTAGTTTTTTTCTCTAAGCTGAGTTTTGTTGGCAAGGTTGGCTTTTCTTCTGCGCGTAGTTTTTGACACGTATTATTGCTTTCTATTAGGTCTTTGTTATTGGGTTCAACAGAAAGTGCAAAGCGGTAGTTGGCTAGAGTGTATTCGTGGGTGCCATAAATTAGCGTATCATCTGGCAAGTCTGAGATCTTTGTCATAGCCGTTAGCATTTGTTCAGGTGTGCCTTCCATTATGCGACCACATCCACCTTTAAATAGCGTGTCGCCGCTAAACAAAATGGGCGTTTCTTGTTTTGAAAAATAACACAAATGATCAAGAGTGTGCCCTGGTGTTGCTATGACTGTAAATATTTTTGAAAAGATTTGAACTTGGTCATTATCATCGACAGGATGAGTGACGAGTTCTGTAAGGTGCTCAGGTCCATGTACGGGGCAATTTGAGTGCTGTTTTAGTTCAGCGACTCCGCCCGTGTGATCTTTATGGTGGTGAGTAATTAAAATGCCTGTTAAGGTCTTTTTGTATTCGCGGCAGTAGTTCAAAACAACATCTGCTTTACCTGGGTCCACAGCCCAAATACCCGAACTATCTTTATCTTGGATTATCCAGATATAATTGTCATTAAAGGCGGGAAGCGGAAAGATAGTCATAAAGTGTCTACTTTTAAAGGGTTATTGTGTTTTATATGACGCGCCAAGAAAAATAATAAAAAGACACAGTCATACCGTTTTAAATAGAGAATTCATTGTATGTTGGATGATCAATCAAGACAATTTTTTCAAAATTGGTACAAAAGTAACCTAGGCGATAGCCTGTTGCAATTAGAGTTGAGTGAGATAACCTCTGAGCTTGATTCTGCAGTAGGTTATTATTTAGTGAGTCAGTCGCCTCTTAGAGATTTTTCTCTGAAGAATCATCGTTTACGCGAAAGTATTTTAATTGCGCCTGTTTTAGAGTTTGGTGCTCCTGGTAATACTATTGTCGCTAGGGCAAGTGAGCTACCTTTCGAGGCGGATGGTGTGGATGTGCATGTTTTTCATCACACGTTAGATATATCTGCCACACCCCATGACGACCTAAGGGAGGCTGCAAGGACTTTATTACCAAGTGGGAAGCTAGTTATTATTGGCTTTAACCCTTGGAGCTTGTGGGGGTGTCGTCGCCTATTTTCTAAGAAAGTTAAAGCGCCTTGGTGTGGGCATTTTATTGCTCATCAGCGTTTAGAAGACTGGCTAAAAGTAGCTGGTTTAACATTAGAATCAAAACGTTTTGTTTTTTATGAACCGCCGCTTCAGAGTAGTAAGTGGCGTTCGCGCTTTGCCTGGATTGATAAAATGTTTAGGCCTCTCAAGCTGCCATTTAGTGGTGTGTATGTGATGACTGCAACCAAACAAGTAAGGCGTTTTATTCCATTAAAACCTCGTTGGTCAGGGGCTCGAGTTAGAGTGCCGCCATTATCAAAGCCAACAGCAAAAGAGATGAAAGAGTGAAGAAGGTAATAATGTACACAGATGGTGCTTGTAAGGGTAATCCTGGCATCGGTGGTTGGGGAGCTTGGCTTACTTTTGGAGAGCATGAGAAGCACTTATGCGGTGGGGAGCATGATACAACCAACAATCGAATGGAGCTTATGGGGGCTATAGAAGGCCTTCGAGCGTTGAAAGAAAAATGCTCAGTAACACTCTATACCGATTCCTCTTATGTACAGAAGGGGATTACTGAGTGGTTAGCAGGTTGGAAGCGAAAAGGTTGGATGACGGCATCTAAGCAGCCTGTAAAAAATAAAGACCTCTGGCAAGCTTTAGATGAGCAGTGTCAGCATCATGAAGTCACTTGGAAGTGGGTGAAAGGCCACGCTGGCATAGAAGGTAACGAAATTGCTGACCAATTGGCGAATAAAGGTATTGATGAATTAAGGGCTGCATCATGAGACAGGTAGTGCTTGATACGGAAACAACGGGTATTGATCCAAAGCAAGGCCATCGTATTATTGAGATTGGTTGCGTGGAGATGATTGGTCGTAAGCTAACTAAGCGACATTTTCATGTTTACATCAATCCTGATAGAGAAGTGGAAGAAGAAGCCTTTCGGGTTCACGGAATCAGTAATGAGTTTCTGGCAGATAAACCACGTTTCCATGAAATTGCCCAAGAGTTTTTCGATTTTATAAAAGGCGCCGAACTAATTATTCACAACGCGCCTTTTGATATTGGCTTTATGGATCATGAGTTTGCCCGTATTGGCGGTTATCCGAAAACGGCAGAGGTTTGTGGTGTTTTTGATAGTTTGGTTTATGCCCGTAAAAAGCATCCAGGGCAGAAGAATAACCTAGATATTTTGTGTAGACGTTATGGTATTGATAACTCACACCGTGAATTGCACGGCGCTCTTTTAGACTCAGAAATTCTTGCTGACGTTTATTTGTTGATGACGGGTGGGCAGACCAGCCTTGGCTTGGCTAATAACTCTGATTCAGAGTCCAAAGAGGAAGGTGGGGTTGAAGAAATCCGCCGATTCTCTAAAGATCGTCCAGCATTGAAGGTTATTAGGGCGAGTGAAGATGAACTAAAAGTCCATGAGGAGCGCTTGGATTTGATTGATAAAAAATCAGGTCAGTCGTTGTGGCGGATTAAGCATTAGTTTAGCAATATTAATACGACGAATTTATAAAGTAATAAGCAAAAAAATGCCCTCCTAGAAGAGGGCATTTTTATGTGTATTGAGTAGTCGTGTCTTATAAGAAGTAGGTGACACAAAGCCCGCCGACAACGCTAAGTACAACTGTATAAGGTAAGGCCATCCAAACCATCTTGCCGTAAGACAGGCGCAACAGAGGGGCGATCGCAGAAGTTAGCAAGAATAAAAATGCAGCTTGTCCATTTGGTGTTGCTACACTTGGCAGGTTTGTGCCCGTGTTGATAGCAACTGCAAGCGTATTAAAATGTTCACGGGTAATAGTGCCTGCATCAAGCGCTGCTTTTACTTCACTAATATAAACGGTTGCAACAAATACGTTATCGCTGATTGCGGATAAAATACCGTTAGCAATAAAGAACATAATGGGCTGAGAGTCTGTTGGCATATGCAGCACAATATCAATAATTGGCTGGAATAGGTGTTGCTCATGTATCACAGACACAATGGTGAAAAACACAACTAGTAATGCTGTAAAAGGCAGAGCTTCTTCAAATGCGTGGCCTATTTGGTGCTCATCAGTAATGCCGTTGAACGCAGTTAGTAGAACAATAACCATAAGCCCAACTAAACCAACTTCAGCAATATGGAATGCCAAAGATAAGATGAGCACAACAGCAACAATGCCTTGAATGATTAATTTAGCTTTATGTTTGTTGGTTTGTTTTTGGCTCTCTTCTTTTTCGAAATTATTCAGAATGTCTCGTACTGTATCAGGTAGTTGTGCGCCATAGTCAAACCACGCTGTTTTTTCTAGTATTACGACGGTTAATAAACCACAGGCTAAAACGGGCATTGATACAGGAGCGACATAGAGGAAGAACTCAATAAAATCCCAGCCTGCTACTTTGGCGATTAATAAGTTTTGTGGTTCGCCAACCAGTGTCGATACACCACCAAGAGCAGTACCTACAGCGCCATGCATTAACAAATCTCGTAAAAACGAGCGAAACTCATTTAGATCTTCGGTATTTATCGGCAGGATAGAGTCGTCTTTTGCATGGTCGTGGTTTTTATTAGAACTTTGGCCAGAAGCTGCTTTGTGGTAAACCGAATAAAACCCAACTCCAACACTTATCAGAACGGCAGTGACAGTTAAAGCATCCAAAAAGGCGGAAAGTAGAGCAGCAGAAAAACTAAAAATTAATGAAATGACTATTTTAGATTTTACTCTGACTAATAGCTTGTTAAAAATAAACAGTAGCATATCTTTCATAAAGTATATGCCAGCGACCATAAACATAAGCAGTAAAATCACATCGAAATTTTTATTTACTTCATGATAAACACCATCTGAGCTGGTCAGTCCTAGTAGGACGGCCTGAATAGCAATTAACCCACCGGGTTGAAGGGGGTAACATTTCAGAGCCATAGCGAGGGTGAATATGAATTCAATGATAAACAACCAACCAGTAATAAAAGGTCCTAACGTAATCACGGCAATAGGGTTGATGATAAGAAATGCGATCACGGCTTGTTTGTACCAGAGGGGGGATGCCCCAAGGAAATTGTTGCCAAGCGCATGTGATAAAGAGGTTTTCATTTATTGCTCCTTTCGGGAAAGCATTAACTTGTTGGCAAGGTATTACGATGTTTTTAAGTTAGACGATAATAAGGGATAAAGAAAACAGTATCTATAGTGATTAATGAGTTATAGATATTGCTATTTATAAAAATAGCCCCACTATCTCAAGAAGTTATGATTATTTAGAGGAAGAGATGTTGGAATTTTTAACTGATTACGTGGGTTTTTTATTAAAATTAGTAAGTGTTGCCTTGGTTATAGGTTTTCTTTTAGCGGCTTTATCTAGTGGAAAGCGCAAATCGCAGCCAGGTAGTTTGTCTGTTACTAAGTTAAATGAAAGCTATGATGCTATGAAAGCTCAGCTAGATCATCAATTGTTGGATAAAAAAGTTCTAAAGAGTTTGGCAAAAGAAAAAAAGAAAAAAGAAAAGCTAGAAAAAAAAGCGTTGAAAAAAACGCCTAAGGAAACCGAGGAAGTTGCTAAAAAGCGTCTTTATGTCTTGGATTTTGATGGTGATATAAAAGCTTCTGCAGTTGAAACGATGCGAGAAGAAATTACGGCAATTTTAAGCGTTGCTAAACCGCAGGATGAAGTGGTTGTTCGTCTGGAAAGTGGTGGCGGTGTAGTGCATGGTTATGGTTTGGCTGCTTCTCAGTTGCAGCGTATTCGTGAAGCAAATATCCCATTAACAATTTGTGTAGATAAAGTTGCTGCCAGTGGTGGTTACATGATGGCGTGTGTCGCTGATAAAATTATTGCAGCACCGTTTGCGATTCTTGGTTCGATTGGTGTGGTTGCGCAAGTTCCTAACGTACATAGATTGCTTGATAAGAGTTTGATTGATGTTGAGCTGCATACCGCAGGGAAATATAAGCGCACCTTAACTATGTTGGGTGTAAATACCGATGAAGGACGTGAAAAATTTAAACAAGATTTAGAAGACACACACGGTTTGTTTAAACGCTTTGTGTCTAGCCAGCGCCCGCAATTGGATATCGAAGATATTGCTACTGGTGACACTTGGTATGGGTCAGAAGCCATAGAGAATAAGTTGATTGATGTGGTGATGACCAGTGATGCTTATTTGGTTTCTCATTATGAAAATGCAGACGTAATACAAGTGACTTATAAGCAACCAAAAGGTATGGCTGAACGTCTTGGTCTGTCATTCTTTTCGGCTTTGGAACAAAAGGCTGTATCCTGGGTTGGAAAAATAACGCAGTCTCGTGGTTATTAATTAGTAATCTTGAAAAGCTACTTTGTCATAAAAAAGAAAGCTTTTTAAAAAATTGAAAAAGAAAAAAGAGTGGTATGCGGTGCATGCCACTCTTTTTTTGTGTTTGCTGCTCTACCTGTTTGTTAGTTCGTTTGTGCTTTGCAGAGAATCGTAAGTTAGGCTTTTCCCTGTTTCGGGTGCTACTGATTGTGTAGCAATTTTCTCTATTGCGTCTTCTAACTCAATTGGCTCGAAATATATTAATGTGCCAATCGTGGGATGGTCTAGATAGTTCACTTTTTTGCTGGCTGTTTTATTACTTTGATTTAGCTTCAATACCAATGCAGGCTCGAACTCTTTGAAATCAGGTTGGTTTCTTGTCTGTGAAAATATTGATGAGCTTCCATCATGTTTGCTGTTTTGAATGGGATCAGGTTGAGTGAAACTGTCAAATAGGTAGTGTTTATATTGGATGTCTGACTCTAAGTAACGCCCAAGTTTAATGGCGATGTTGCCAGTTAGTTCTGGGTAGCCATCTTTCTCTTGTTCACTATAGAAGGATTTCCTGATGGTGTCTCCTGGGTATCTGAAAATGAGAGTCCATTTTTTGTTGGCTAATATTGTGACGTTTTTGCCTAACCTTGCTTCGACGTTTCCGAAAGGTGTGGATTGCGCATTGTTGTTGTCTGTGCTTTTTTCATCACCTATTAGGCGAATAAGGTTGTCTGTCGAAAGAATGCTTTTGTAATTTACTTGCTCGCTAGTTAGAGCGTCTGGCCATTGGAATGTCACCATGTAGCCTTCATAGGCTCTAGCTGTATCGGGGTTGATTTGCTCATCAGCAGCAAAAATTTGAGTGCTGAGTAGGTTTAGGGATAAAAAAATAGCAATCAGGGATTTCAATGTAATAATTCCAAAGTCATTGTCGTTTGTTGGAAGCGCTCTTCTGCGCTATTCATTGGAGCTAAAAATTTCAACGTATCAGAGCCAACCAGTTTGTAGGTATCGGGTTTCGTTTGGATGAGTCGAATAAGCTTCATCGGGTCGACTGGTGTTTTGCTGTTAAAGAAGATTTTACCTTCTTTTGCATTGGCTTCAATTTTATTAATACCAAGGCTTTCCGCTTTAAGTTTTAGTTCTGTTTGACGGAATAAGTTTTTCGTTGCGTCAGGCAGTAGTCCAAAGCGGTCAATCATTTCCACTTGAAGATCTTTTAGTTCGTCGCTGCTTTTTGCGCTGGCAATACGTTTATACAGAATCAAGCGTGAATGTACATCACCTAAGTAATCTTCTGGAATAAGTGCGGGTACTCGCAAGTTTACTTCGGTTTGCGCAGGAGACGTAATATCTATATCGGGAGACTCACCATTTTTGAGGGATTTTACTGCTCTGTCTAGCATGTCCATAAATAGCGAGAAACCAACGTGTTCAATGTGTCCACTTTGACCGTCGCCTAATAGTTCGCCGGTGCCACGGATTTCTAAATCGTGAGTTGCTAACGTGAATCCTGCGCCAAGTTTGTCAGCAAGCATGATGGCTTCAAGGCGTTTTTCTGCATCGCCTGTGACTTTACGATCATTTGGAGTCAGTAAATATGCATAAGCCTGATGGTGAGATCGACCAACACGGCCTCGCAATTGGTGTAGTTGTGCTAAACCAAATTTATCGGCTCGCTCAATGATAATCGTGTTGGCGTTTGGTATGTCGATGCCAGTTTCTATAATGGTAGAGCAGACGAGTACGTTGGCTCTTTTGTGGTAAAAGTCAGACATGACTTGTTCCAGCTCTCTTTCGCGCATCTGACCGTGACCAACAATAACGCGAGCTTCTGGGATTAATTCCTCCAACTCTTCCGCCGCTTTTTGGATGGTTTGTACTTCATTATGTAAGTAATAAACCTGCCCGCCACGATGCAGCTCGCGCAAAATGGCTTCTTTGATTTGATGCTCGTCTTTTTGTTTTACAAAGGTTTTTACAGATAAGCGTTTGGCTGGTGGTGTGGCAATAATGGATAAATCACGAATACCAGACAAAGACATGTTTAGTGTTCGAGGAATTGGTGTGGCGGTTAAAGTTAATATATCAACTTCTGCTCGTAGGGCTTTAAATTGCTCTTTTTGCTTCACACCAAAACGATGCTCTTCATCGATAATAACCAGTCCCAAATTGGCAAACTTAACATCACTTTGGATGAGTTTATGGGTGCCAACAACAATGTCTGCTTTGCCAGATTCTAGTCGATCGATTGATGTATTGGATTGTTTGCCTGAGCGGAAACGAGATAATAGTTCGATCTCTACTGGCCAGTCGGCAAAACGGTCGCAAAAATTTTCATAGTGCTGTTGAGCGAGTAGTGTGGTTGGGACAAGAACGGCCACTTGTTTTCCGTCTTGAACGGCTAGGAAGGCTGCTCTCATGGCGACTTCTGTTTTGCCAAATCCCACATCGCCACAGACCAAGCGATCCATTGGCTTTTTAGTAGACATATCGGCCATGACTGCATCGATTGCCATTTGCTGATCGGGTGTTTCTTCAAACGGGAAGCCAGCGGAGAATAGCTCGTATTGATCATCTGGCTTGGCGAAAGCATAACCAACTCGTGCCTCGCGTTGCGCGTATATTTCTAGTAGTTCTGCCGCTGTGTCGCGGGCTTTTTCTGCTGCTTTTTGTTTGGCGACACTCCATTTGTCAGTACCAAGTTTATGCAGTGGTGCGGTATCTTCATCTGCGCCTGTGTAACGAGAAATTAATTGTAATGATGAAACAGGGACATAAAGTTTTGCGTCATTGGCATAGCCTAGCGTTAGAAGTTCTGTCTCTTGTCCATCTATTTCTAAATTGGTTAGTCCAAGGTAGCGACCGACGCCGTGATCGATGTGGACAACAGGAGCATTTAATCTCAGTTCGGTGAGATTGCGGATGATCGCGTCTTCACTAATATTGCTTTGTTTATTGCGTCGACGATGCTGAGAAACGCGCTCGCCTAATATTTCACTTTCAGGAATTAGGGCTAGCTCATCATTAATGATGAAGCCGCGACCAATATTACCTTCGGTGATGGCGAGCGCCTTTGTTGATTTGGTGAAAGCTTCCCAGCCGTCCACTTGCTTAGGTTTAATGTCGTATTTTTTTAGCAGATCAAGCAGTGCTTCTCGGCGGCCCGCAGACTCTGCGACGATAAGAACTCTAGCGGTTGTTTTTGCGAGGAAGTCTTGTAGTTTGCCAAGGGGGCGCGCTGCTTTCGAATCAATTTTAACAACATCAAGGGCTTTATATGCTGGGTGATCTCCCGCTGTCGAAAAAATGATGTTTGTAAATCGATTAAGTTGTGCAAAAAGCTCATCTTCTCGTAGACAAATTTCATCGGGCTTTAAAATAGGGCGCTCGATGTTGTAATTAAGTGATTCGTGGCGACTACGGAAATCAAGTTGAATGCTGGCAAACTGATCATTAAAGTTGTCTGAGCGAATGATGAGAGTATTGTCAGGTAGATAATCAAATATACTGGCGGTTTGTTCAAAGAACAAAGGTAAATAGTATTCTATGCCTGCCGGAATCAGGCCGCTGGAAATATCTTGGTAAATCGGGCTTGAAAGCGGGTTTGTCTCAAAGCGTTCTCTAAAAGCTTGGCGAAACTGCTGAATGCCCTGTGATGTGGTTGGGAATTCTTTTGCTGGAAGCATTTTGATTTCTGAAACTTTGCTTATGCTGCGTTGTGTTTCAGGGTCGAACCATCGAATGGACTCAATTTCATTGTCAAACCAGTCAATCCTAATGGGGTTTTCTGCGCCCATCGGGTAGACATCCATCAAGGCGCCACGAATCGCGTATTCACCATGTTCGCGGACGACACTCACATTTGAGGAGCCGACATTTAAGTAGCCCGCGTTTGTT
This sequence comes from Marinomonas sp. BSi20584, assembly GCF_002792415.1. Classification (NCBI taxonomy): domain Bacteria; kingdom Pseudomonadati; phylum Pseudomonadota; class Gammaproteobacteria; order Oceanospirillales; family Oceanospirillaceae; genus Marinomonas; species Marinomonas sp. BSi20584. Next base: position 34,151 of record NZ_KZ454890.1, on the reverse strand, counting down.
AGTTTTCTTGATAGCTGTTCAAGAGGTAGCTCCAGCCCTTCTTCTAAATGAAAACGTTGAGCATCAAGATGCTGTTTTGGGCAAAGTCGTGTTAGGCAAGAAGCAACCGTTGTTAGTACGATCGGGTTTTTCGTTTCGGAAAGTTTGGCCAGTGTTTCCAAACGCTGAGAAATGATGTCTTGGTGCGGTGAAAAGGCATCATATGGCAATGTTTCCCAGTCGCTAAATCTCAATATTTCTCTTTTGTTTTGATTTAGAAACTGTATTTCATCTTCAAGCTCATTTAATTCGGCAACAGTATTGGCCATGTAAAGAGTTGGCTGTTTATGTTGAGAGGCTATTGCTAGCAGCTGTAATGCTTTTCTGCTGCCGTCTAGGCCACTAATTAAATTCTTGAAGCCTGGCTTTAGTGTGATTGATACGGTTTCTGACATGTTGGGCTTATTGTTCTCTAGTTGCGGATAGCGTCAAGGATACAGAGTCTGCAAAACGTAATGCGTGTGGTTTTGCAACTTCAACTTTTGCAAAGGTAACATTATTTGACGTCATGCAAAGTTCCAGCAAGTCTGCGGTTAGCTTTTCGAGTAAAAGAAAGCGATTGCTTTCGGTGTGGGCTATCATTTCTTTACAGATAGTTCGGTAGTTTACCGCATTTTCAACATTATCTGTGTCATAGGCTTGAGAGGCTGGGTAATGTATCCAAGCGTTAATAACAACATCTTGTTTGTTTTGTTTTTCAGACTCATTGAATCCAATATAGGTTCTTAGACGTAAATTTTTAATATGAATTTGAGCTTCTGGTTTGATCATAGTTGTGCTTCCGTGTTTTTGAGCCTATTCATTTATTAGGCGATATTGTGTCGTTTTCAATCATGTATGGCAACTAACTAAAGTACGTTGGATTGCACTGTTTGGATTGCCTTGCTTCATTTTAATTAATCTAACTGGCGTTGATTGGCAATGTTGCGTCGAAGCGTGTAATAAAATAACAAAAAAAAGTATTTTTTACGGCTTTACATCATGGAATAAGGATGAAGTAGTGCTTTTAAGTAAAAGTTGGTGCTTAAAGACCGCCTCATGAGCTGGTCAATGGGGGGAATGATCTTTATAATACGTCGGTTTTTTGGTGAAGTGAGTTTGCGTTTTACAATTACCTTAAGGTTAGTTGTTCGTTCATGCATGTTTTCCCGGAGGGGGGTGTGAACATTACGCATTACGCTTTTTGTGTTCAATTTATTGTTGGGCAGAACATATGTATAAAATTACAAAAGGCCTAGATCTACCGATCTCAGGTGCTCCCAATCAAGTGATTGAGACGGCTGCTGCTGCTAAAACAGTTGCTGTGATTGGTCCAGACTTTCATGGAATGAAACCCACCATGCTTGTCAAGGAAGGGGACAAAGTCAAAAAAGGTCAGGTTGTCTTTACAGACAAGAAAACGGAGGGTGTTAACTATACTTCTCCTGCTTCTGGAACTGTAGCTGCTATTAACCGTGGCGCACGACGTGTATTTCAGTCGCTTGTTATTAGTGTTGAAGGTAATGAGTCCGAAACCTTCGCTGCTTATTCTGGCTCTGAACTAAAATCTTTAGAACGTAGTAAGGTTGTAGATAATCTGGTGAATTCTGGATTGTGGACATCATTCCGTACGCGTCCGTTCTCGAAAGTGCCTGAAATTGCTTCAGTGCCGAATTCCATTTTTGTTACCGCAATTGATACTAATCCGTTGGCTGCTTCTCCTGAAGTCGTGCTTGCTGATCAGGCGGAAGCATTTGCAGATGGTCTTACCGTGTTAACTCGTTTGACTGAAGGTAAGGTTTTTCTATGTAAAGCGCCTGGTGCGAAAATTCCTACAACGTCTGATGTGACAGTTGAAGAGTTCTCTGGTGTGCACCCTGCCGGTCTAGCTGGTACGCACATTCATTTCCTTGATCCAGTCAGCGACAAGAAAACAGTTTGGTCTATTAATTACCAAGATGTTGTTGCTATCGGCAAACTTTTTGTTACTGGTGAGCTTAGTGTTGAGCGTGTTATCGCTGTGGCTGGCCCACAGGTTAAAAAGCCTCGCTTAGTTCGTACTCAAGTTGGTGCAAGCTTAGATGATCTGTTGGCAGGTGAATTAGCAGAAGGTGATAACCGAGTTATCTCTGGTTCTGTTCTTTCTGGTCGTAACGCTTTTGGGCCTTTTGCTTTCTTGGGTCGCTATCACAATCAAGTATCTGTATTGCTTGAAGGTCGTGAGCGTCAAATGATGCATTATCTTCGTGCTGGTGTAGAAAAACATTCTATTATGAATGTGTTCTTGTCCAAGCTGACTGGTAAGAAATCATTTGATATGACAACTACGACGAATGGTAGTGATCGTACCATGTTGCCTCTTGGTAATTTTGAGCGCGTTATGCCGCTTGATATTTTGCCAACACAATTGCTACGTGCGTTGGTTGTGAATGATACGGAGCAAGCTCAAAAGCTTGGTGCACTTGAGTTGGATGATGAAGATTTGGCTTTGTGTACTTACAGTTGCTCAGGTAAGTTCGAATATGGCCCGATCCTTCGGGATTGCCTAACTCTAATAGAGAAAGAGGGTTAATTCATGGGGCTTAGAAAAGTACTCGATAAAATGGAACCTGAGTTTCACTCAGGTGGAAAATACGAAAAGTGGTATGCGCTTTACGAAGCTGTAGATACTATTTTTTACCGCCCAAGTTCTGTGACCAAAAATGGCTCTCATGTTCGTGATGCTGTGGATATGAAGCGCATCATGATTTTGGTGTGGATGTGTACATTCCCTGCTATGTTCTTTGGCATGTATAACATTGGCTTGCAAGCCAATACGGCTATGGAGGCAATGGGTGTTGCACCTGCTGACTCTTGGCGTCATGCCATTATTGGTAGTCTGACTAGCTATAATGCCTCAAGCATTTGGGACAATATGATTTACGGCGCAATGTACTTTTTGCCTGTTTATCTTGTTACCTTTGTTGTGGGTGGTTTTTGGGAAGTATTGTTTTCTTCTGTGCGTAAGCATGAGATAAACGAAGGCTTCTTTGTTACTTCCATTCTTTTTGCGTTGTCATTACCTGCAACCGTTCCTTTATGGCAAGTTGCCTTAGGGATTAGTTTTGGTGTTGTGTTGGCGAAAGAAGTGTTTGGTGGTACAGGTAAAAACTTCCTGAACCCTGCATTGGCTGGTCGTGCTTTCCTATTCTTTGCTTACCCAGCTTCTATGTCTGGTGATGCAGTTTGGACAGCGGTTGATGGGTTTTCTGGTGCAACAGCACTAAGTCAGCTTTCAGCTGATGGTGTTGCTGGTTTAACCGTTGCTTGGTCTGATGCATTCTTTGGCTTTATTCAAGGTTCAATGGGCGAGACTTCTACTTTAGCGATCCTAATTGGTGGTTGTGCATTGTTAGTAATGCGAATTGCTGCTTGGCGAATCGTCGCTGGCGTTATGCTGGGTATGGTACTAACCTCTGCGTTGTTTAACGTAATTGGTTCTGACACTAATCCTATGTTCGCTACGCCTTGGTATTGGCATCTTGTTTTAGGTGGTTTTGCCTTCGGTATGATGTACATGGCGACTGATCCAGTATCTGCATCAATGACGAATCGTGGTAAGTGGTTTTATGGCGCTCTGATTGGTTTGATGGTTGTACTGATTCGTGTTGTTAACCCTGCATACCCAGAGGGTATGATGTTAGCAATTCTATTCGCGAATTTGTTTGCGCCATTTATTGATCACTTTGTTGTTCAGGCGAACATTAAACGGAGGATTGCACGCAATGGCTAGTAGTAACGATAGTATTAAAAAGACCATTATAGTTGCTTTATCTTTGTGTTTGGTTTGTTCTATTTTTGTTGCAGCGGCAGCGGTAGGCCTTAAGCCTATTCAGAACACCAATAAAGATTTAGACCGTAAACGTAATATTTTATCAGCAGCTGGCATGCTTGAATCCGGTAAGTCGGTTGATGAGATTTTCGAATCGGTTGAATCTCGTGTTGTTAATTTACAAACTGGTAAATTTGCAACGCAGGAAGAGCTGCAAGCAGCAGGTATTAAAGCTGCTACCTTTGACCAAAAGTCTGCCGCGAAAGATCCTAAGCTATCTATTGCCCTTAAGGGTGAACAAGATCCAGCGGGTATTAAGCGTCGCTCAAACTTCTCAGTTGTTTATCTTGTGAAGTCTGGTGATAGAATTGATCGAATCATTCTTCCTGTGCATGGCTATGGTTTATGGTCAACTATGTATGGTTTTATGGCTTTGCAAAATGACTTCAATACAGTGATTGGTTTTGGTTTCTATGACCAAGGCGAAACACCTGGATTGGGTGGTGAAGTAGACAACCCTAATTGGAAAGCGTTGTGGAAAGGTAAAGAAATTTACAATGAGCAAGGCGAAGCTGTTATCCATCTTGTAAAAGGTGGTGTTGATAGTTCAGACCCTAAAGCTGCTTATAAAGTAGATGGTTTATCTGGAGCAACACTAACAAGTCGTGGTGTTACTCATCTTGTTCAATACTGGTTAGGTCAAGAAGGTTTTGGACCATTCTTATCGCAACTGCGTAGCGAAGGAGTTCAATAATGTCTGATGTGAAAAAAGTCCTTTTTGGGCCAATTCTTGCTAATAACCCAATTGCTTTGCAAATTTTGGGTATTTGTTCTGCATTGGCTGTAACAAGTAGTCTGAAGGTTAGTTTGGTTATGGCAATAGCCTTGACCTTAGTAACGGCTTTTTCGAGCTTCTTTATTGCGATTATTCGTAACCATATTCCAAACAGCATTCGTATCATTGTTCAGATGATTATCATTGCTTCGTTGGTAATTGTGGTTGATCAGATTTTGAAAGCGTTTGCTTTTGAAATTAGTAAGCAGCTTTCTGTATTCGTTGGTCTTATTATTACGAACTGTATCGTAATGGGGCGTGCAGAAGCGTTTGCGATGAAGAATGGTCCTGTGATGAGCTTTGTCGATGGTATTGGTAACGGTTTGGGCTACAGCGCGATGTTGATCGTTGTTGCTTTTTTCCGTGAATTGCTAGGCGCCGGTAAATTATTTGGTTTTGAGATCTTTGCCACTGTACAGAATGGTGGTTGGTACCAACCTAATGGTTTGATGTTGCTTCCACCAAGTGCGTTCTTTGTTATTGGCTTGGTTATTTGGGCTTTGCGCTCTTATAAGAAAGAGCAAGTAGAAGAGCCTGAGTTTAAGATCGCAGCGAATTCTCGTTCTCAGGAGGCGCTATAAATGGAACATTTAATAAGTCTATTTGTTAAGGCTGTTTTCGTTGAAAACATGGCGTTGGCTTTTTTCCTTGGTATGTGTACTTTTCTGGCTTTGTCCAAAAAAGTAGAAACAGCGATAGGTTTGGGTATTGCCGTTGTTGTTGTGTTGGCGATTACTGTTCCACTTAACAACTTGTTGTACCAGAATCTATTGATCGATGGTGCACTTGAGTGGGCAGGCTTGCCTGGTGTTGATCTTAGCTTCCTAGGTTTGTTGAGCTACATTGGTGTTATCGCTGCTGTCGTTCAAATTTTGGAAATGGCTTTAGATAAATACATGCCTGCGTTATACAACGCGTTGGGTGTATTTTTACCACTTATCACAGTGAACTGTGCCATCATGGGTGCTTCTTTGTTCATGGTTGAGCGTGACTATAACTTTAGTGAAAGTCTTGTTTACGGTGTAGGTGCTGGTGTTGGTTGGGCGTTAGCAATTGCTGCGCTAGCTGGTATTCGGGAGAAGCTTAAGTATTCAGATGTTCCTGCAGGTCTTCGTGGTCTTGGTATCACGTTTATTACTGTTGGTCTAATGAGCTTAGGTTTTATGTCATTTTCTGGTGTGCAGCTTTAATTGGCTGCCCATTTAGACAACCAAGAATAAGGTTTAACTAACATGGTCAACTTAGAAATTATTCTAGGTGTGGTGATGTTCACAGCTATCGTGCTTGCGTTAGTGGCAATTATCCTTGCTGCTCGTGCGCGCTTGGTAAGTACTGGGGACGTTACAATTCGCATCAATGGTGAAAAGGAAGTAACTGCACCTGCTGGTGGCAAGTTGCTTCAAACTTTGGCGAACAGTGGCATTTTTCTATCATCTGCTTGTGGCGGTGGTGGTACTTGTGCTCAGTGTAAATGTAAAGTGACTAGTGGTGGCGGTTCTATGCTTTCTACTGAGCAGTCTCACTTTACTCGTCGTGATGAAAAAGAAGGTTATCGCTTATCTTGTCAAGTTTCTGTGAAGCAAGATATGGATGTAGAGGTACCTGAAGAAGTGTTTGGTGTTAAAGCGTGGGAATGTACTGTTGAGTCAAACCCTAACTTAGCGACCTTCATTAAAGAGTTGACGTTAAAATTGCCTGAAGGCGAAAACGTTGATTTCCGTGCGGGTGGTTATGTTCAGCTTGAAGCGCCAGCGCATACTGTGTATTACAAAGATTTTGATATTGAAGAAGAGTACCGTGGTGACTGGGATAAATTTAACCTTTGGAAGTTCGTATCCAAGGTAGATGAAACTGTTATTCGTGCTTACTCAATGGCGAACTATCCTGAAGAAAAAGGCATTGTGAAGTTTAATATCCGTATTGCTTCACCGCCTCCAGGTAAAGATGATTTACCGCCAGGTCAGATGTCTTCTTATGTGTTCAGTCTTAAGCCTGGCGATAAGATAAAAGTATACGGTCCATTTGGTGAGTTCTTTGCCAAAGATACTGATGCTGAAATGGTGTTTGTTGGTGGTGGTGCTGGTATGGCGCCAATGCGTTCACACATCTTTGATCAGCTTAAGCGTTTGAATTCGAAACGTAAGATTTCATTCTGGTACGGTGCTCGTAGCGTACGTGAAGCCTTCTATTCTGAGGAATACGATAAGCTTCAAGAAGAGAATGACAACTTCGAATGGCATTTGGCGCTTTCTGATCCTCAGCCTGAAGATAACTGGGAAGGTAAAACTGGCTTTATTCATAACGTTCTTTATGAAAGTTATCTAAAAGACCATCCTGCTCCAGAAGATTGTGAGTTCTACATGTGTGGACCTCCAATGATGAACGCATCTGTAATTAAGATGTTAGAAGATCTAGGTGTAGAAAAAGAAAACATCCTACTTGATGATTTCGGTGGCTAGCACCTGAATAAAGACCCACCTTTAGGTGGGTCTTTATTTTATTGGCGACTAAAAAGACCTTATATGCGTAAAAAAATACTATTTTCAGCCTTCCTGCTTATCGCTATTGCGGTCGTGTACCGTCTTTCTGTTTTCACTCCTGAATTAGCTAGTTTCTCTGGCCCTACAATGGGCACAACCTATACAGTGAAGTTTTTTACTACAAAAGACGTTAATAATTCTTCGGATTTGAAGGATGATGTTGATGCTGCGCTGGTTAGAGTTAATAAACTCATGTCGACTTACGATCCTAATTCAGAGCTTTCGCTTTTTAACAAGCTGCCTGAAGGCCAATCTGCTAATGTTAGTGAAGATATGGCTTATGTTATCGATAAGGCGTTGCTTATTAGTGAAATGAGTGGCGGTGAATACGATGTTACTATCGGGCCTTTGGTTAACCTATGGGGGTTCGGACCAGGGAAGCGTGAAGATAAAGTGCCTAGTCAAGAATTGATTGATGAGGCGAAGTCGCGAGTGGGTTATCACTATTTAAAGCTTGATGGCCGTCGTTTGACCAAAGAAAAAGACATCTATGTAGATTTGTCCTCTATTGCTAAGGGGTATGGCGTTGATGTAGTGGCACGAGTGCTTCAAGATAGAGGGATAGAGAGCTATTTGGTTGAAGTGGGAGGTGAAATAATATCCAAAGGTTTAAAGCCCGATGGAGCTCCTTGGAAAATAGCGATCGAAAGTCCTGCAGGTGGGCATGATATTGCAGAGCGTATTATATCTGTGACTGATTTTGCTGTTGCTACATCTGGAGATTACAGAAATTATTTTGAAAAAAATGGTGTGCGTTACTCTCATACTATTAACCCTGTTACGGGGCGGCCAATTACGCACAGGCTAGTTTCTGTTACTGTAGTAGATAAAACGACAACAATGGCTGATGGTCTTGCTACAGCAATTACTGTGCTTGGTCCTGAAAAGGGTTTTGAGTTTGCTCAACAAAATGGTATTGCGGCTTATTTGTTGGTGAAAACAGATTTTGGTTTTGAAGAGCATCCATCTGATGCTTTTAAATCTTATTTAGAGTAATTGAACTTTATATATTTTTATTTTTTAGGAGAAATCATATGTTGACGATTATTTTGGCATTTGTCCTTATGCTTTTATTGGTTACTGCTATGTCTGTCGGTGTGTTGATGGGTAGAAAACCTATTTCTGGTTCTTGTGGTGGCATGAGCGCTTTAGGAATGGAAGTTGCCTGCGATATTTGTGGTGGAGACAAGGGTAAGTGCGAGAAAGAAACGAAAAAAGGTATGGCGGCAACAGTCTCTGATGACACGTTTTACGACGCATCTAAATAATTGAACAGTGAAGAGGGTATTATGACGACGAGACATTATGATGTGGTGGTGTTAGGCACGGGTCCTGCCGGAGAAGGTGCTGCAATGAGTGCTGCGAAGGCTGGCAAAAGAGTGGCTGTTATTGAGGCGAGTTCGCAAGTAGGCGGAAGTTGTACGCATTTAGGGACCATTCCATCAAAGGCATTGCGTCACGCTGTTAAGGAAATTATTGCCTTCAATACTAACCCAATGTTCCGTGATATCGGTGAGCCTCGTTGGTTTTCATTTCCAAAAGTTTTGGATCGTGCGAATCGAGTAATTGATAAACAGGTCATGGGTCGTACGGAATATTATGCACGTAACCGAATTGATATTTACTTTGGTAGAGGTAAGTTCAAAGATGCGAATACGATAGAAGTAAATACCTATGAGAAAGGGCCAGAGCTTCTAGAGGCAAAGAAAGTCGTGATTGCAACTGGTTCGCGTCCATACCGTCCAGCCAATATCGATTTTTCGCATCCTCGTATTTATTGTTCTGATACCATCTTAAGTTTAAGTCATACTCCGCGCTCTTTGATTATCTATGGTGCGGGTGTAATTGGTTGTGAGTATGCATCTATTTTTTGTGGTTTGGGTGTACGTGTTGAACTAATCAATCCAGCCAAAAAATTATTGAGCTTTCTTGATGATGAGATTACAGATGCGTTGAGTTATCACTTGCGTGATGGTGGTGTTTTGATTCGTCACAATGAAACGTATGATTCTGTTGAAACCACAGAGCGTGGCGTAGTGATGCATATGGCGTCAGGTAAAAAATTACGCGCAGATGCTTTGTTGTTCTGTAATGGTCGATCCGGTAATACCGATAATTTGGGTCTAGAGTCAATTAACTTAGAGGTTAATAGTCGCGGGCAATTAGCGGTAAATGATACCTATCAAACGCAGGTTGAGAACGTCTATGCTGCAGGTGATGTTATCGGTTGGCCAAGTTTAGCCAGTGCGGCGTATGATCAAGGTCGTGCTGCTGCTGCTAATATGTTTGGTTCTCCTGGTGGTGAGTTCATTAGTGAAGTGCCGACAGGTATCTATACAATTCCTGAAATAAGTTCAGTAGGCAAAACGGAAGCTGAATTGACGGCTGAAAAAGTGCCTTACGAAGTAGGTCGTGCTTTCTTTAAAAACACTGCTCGCGCACAAATCACAGGTGAGGCGGTTGGAATGTTGAAGATTTTGTTTCACCGCGAGTCGCTAGAGTTGCTGGGGATTCACTGTTTCGGTGACCAAGCGTCAGAGATTGTTCACATTGGTCAAGCGATTATGAAGCAGCCTGGTAAACAGAACACATTGAAGTACTTTTTAAATACGACTTTTAACTACCCAACTATGGCGGAAGCCTATCGAGTTGCGGCGCTCAATGGTTTTAATCGAGTGTTCTAGTTTTAGTTTGTTATAAAAATACCCACTTTATTGAAGTGGGTATTTTTTTGTCTGCCATTTGATGTTGAATTAACTGTCTTTAATAGCGTAGATGCCTTTTAGGTTTCTGAAGAAGCCTTTGTAATCCATTCCGTAGCCGAATAAAAACCTGTCAGCAACATCTGTTCCGACATAATCTGGAGTCATGTTTGTTTTGCGGTCGTGTAATTTATTAATAACGGTCGCAGTGTATACGCCGCTTGTTTCTTGGTTTTCTAGCCATTTAGCAATCGCTTGTAAGGTGTGTCCTTGATCAAAAATATCGTCTACAACGAGGACGTGCCTGTTTTTAAGGCTCGTTTGTGGGTAGCTTAGCCAATTAAGTGAGGCACCTTCTGTTTCCATTCCGTATCGAGTGGCATGAATGTAGTCGAGTTCTAATGGAAAGTTTAAGCGTTCTATCAAAGCGGCTGTTGGAATTAATCCGCCATTCATAACACAAAGAACAAGAGGGAGCTTATCTGCTAGGTCTGCCGTTATTTGTGTTGCCATCTTATCAAGGGCTTCGTTAAGTTTTGCTTCGTCAACTAAGCAATCCGCCTCATCTAAAATTTTGTTTAGGTCGTTGATTGTATTCGTCATGGTAAGCCCTATTGTGGAAAATTTGCGGGATTTTACATTAATCCTGACCGGATGCTAAGTTTTTCTGCAGAGTTGTGTTTTTTATGTTGTGCAGTGTGGCGCAAAGGCAAATCGATGCGAGCACTACTAACCATGAGCTTTGCAGCCAGATAAGAAAGATAGGGATGGCTGCGAACGCGCCATAAACTACTTGGTAGCTGCTGAAAAATTGTGCAAATGAGCTGAATATCGTATTTAAGATGAAGAGGCCGATGCTACCTGCAAGAGCAGATATTGAAGCCCACTTTAATGAAACTTCAGCATTTGGTGTTAAATAATTCAGTGTCAATAACATTAAGAAATACAATGTAATGCCGCCAAGTTCTAATAGATTGTCAAACCATGCATTTGTTTGTGTACCTTGTATTTGCATTGATATAAGCGTGCCGTATAGGCTTAGTGATGTTGCAAAAATGATTGGGCCTAAGGTTAGTATGGCCCAGTATATTAGTAACCGCTCTCTAATTTTTCTGGCCTTTTTGATTTCCCAGATGGATTGGACGCTACTTTCAAAGCTATTTAGTAGTAATAGTGCGGTTAAAACAAGAGCAACAAGTCCTGCCGCTGGAAGATTTTTAGTCTGCGCAGAAAACTTAATTAAATAAGGCATCATTATGTCACTAGAGCCGGGTGCTAGATGCTGTTCAATGAGTTGGAATAGTTGTGCTTGCATTGCTTCTAATGCTGGCGTGAAGCTTAGTATTCCAACAATAATAGTTATGATAGGGACAGCGGCTAGCAGGCTCGATAGAGTGAGTTGTGCTGCTTTTTGTGAAAGGTTGCTATGTTTGAATCTTGTTATTGTTAAGTATCCATAACGTTTGAAGACAAGAAAAAAATAAATTAGACGTTCTGGCATGGTGATCAAGCTCTGTTTAAGTTGGCTACTACAATAACATAGGCTTAAATATTTTATTAAAAACTTCTTTTTAATGCACATTGCACAAACACGGTGCAACGTGGCGCCTTTTGGCGCATGTGCCTTGTTTTTTAGGGTGGCTGCTTGTATTATTTATCTCGTTCCTTTTGTGATATTTGTGCTGCGGAGTAGTGAATTTTAACTATTCTCGGTTCCATAGCTTCAAATAGTCATTTTTAGCCCAGTTTTACTGGGCTTTTTTATGTCTATTGGTTGACGATTGCTATTCCATCCCTATAATAGCCCACCAAATGAAATGTAATGATCTTTGTTCCGTTAGCTCAGTTGGATAGAGCAACCGCCTTCTAAGCGGTAGGTCACTGGTTCGAATCCAGTACGGAGCACCATTTTCAGTCCATTACTTTAATTAAATTATTATTTAGGTTTTGTTGGCTGTAATTGAATAGATGTCTTGTTAATAACGAGATTGCCAACAAATTAAAGCAGGTTCCCGAGAGGAAGTTTTATGCAAGTTTCTGTAGAGACAACGTCTCCAATTGAGCGCGTTCTAACAATTAGTGTTCCAGCTGCTCGTGTTGACGAAAAAGTAAATTCTGAAGTGGCTAAAACAGCGAAAACAATTCGTATTGATGGTTTTCGTAAAGGCAAAGTGCCTGTTAGTGTTGTGAAAAAACGTTACGGTCAAGGTATTCGTCTTGATGCTGTAGAACAAATTATGCGTGATGCTTACGTTGAAGCGATTCAAAAAGAATCTATTCAGCCTGCAGGCATGCCTTCAATTGAACCTAAGAACTTTGCCGAAGGCGCTGATCTTGAGTTTGTTGTTAAAGTAGAAGTTTATCCAGAAGTTACCTTGGCTGATAACGTTACGATTAAAGTTGATCGCGTTGTATCTGAAGTAACTGATACAGACGTTGATGTAATGTTGGAAACTTTGCGTAAGCAAAATTCTGAATGGTCTGCTGTTGAGCGCGCATCTGCGGACGGCGATCAAGTAACAATCGATTTTGTTGGTTATCTAGGTGATGAGGCTTTCGACGGCGGCGCTGCTGAAGGTCATAAATTAGTTTTGGGTTCTAATACAATGATCCCAGGTTTTGAATCTGGTATCCTAGGTGCTAAAGCTGGCGAAGAGCGCTCTATTGCAGTGACTTTTCCAGAAGATTACCAAGCTGAAAACTTGAAAGGTAAAGAAGCTACTTTCAAAATTACTGTTTCTGAAGTTGCAGAACAAATCCTTCCAGAGCTAAATGATGCTTTTGTTGAGAAATTTGGTCTAGAAGAAGCGACTGTTGCTGCTTTGCGTGCAGAAGTGCGCAAGAATATGGAGCGTGAGCTAAATCAAGCAATTAAGTCAAAACTTAAAAACGCTTTGTTTGAAGGTTTGTCTTCAATCAATGAGGTGGAAGTTCCTTCAGCTCTTGTTGATCAAGAAGTTGACGCACTTCGCAAACAAGCTGCTCAGCAGTTTGGCGGTCAAGGTTTTGATGCATCTCAGTTACCTGCTGAATTGTTCCAAGAAGAAGCGAAAAAACGCGCTAAGCTAGGTTTGTTGATTTCTGAAGTTATCAAGAAAGATGACATGAAAGTTGATAACGACCGTGTTCGTTCTTTCTTAGAAGACATGGCTCAAGCTTACCAAGAGCCACAACAAGTTATTGATTTCTACCTAAAGAACAAAGAACAACTAGCTCAAGTTCAATCTGCTGTACTTGAAGAGCAAGTTGTTGATAAACTGTTAGAATCTGCTCAGGTTACTGAAGTAACTCTGGGATATGAAGACGCTATCAAGCCAAATGCCCAAGCTGAAGAGGCTGGGGAAGAAGCATAAGACAAGTCTTATCTTTTTTAATAAGGTCGACATAGCGTTTGCTATGTCGACTTTTTTGTTTTAAGGAATGCGATATGAATTTGATGAACCCGACTACCGGTCCTGTTGCAATCACAAGTAATGGTCTTGTCCCAATGGTTATTGAGCAGACCGCTCGTGGAGAAAGGTCATTTGATATTTACTCGCGCTTACTTAAGGAGCGAGTGATCTTTTTGGTTGGTCAAGTTGAAGATCACATGGCCAACTTGGTTGTAGCGCAGTTATTGTTTTTAGAGTCAGAAAATCCGGATAAAGACATTCATTTGTATATTAACTCTCCGGGTGGCTCTGTTACTGCTGGCATGTCTATTTATGATACGATGCAATTCATTAAGCCAGATGTTAGTACAATGTGTATTGGTCAGGCAGCGAGTATGGGTGCTTTGTTGTTAACAGCTGGTGCTGCTGGTAAACGTTATTGTTTGCCAAATTCGCGAGTTATGATTCATCAGCCTTTAGGTGGTTATCAGGGGCAAGCCTCTGATATTGAGATTCATACACGTGAAATTTTAAGTATCAAACATAAATTGAATGAAATTATTTCTTTTCATACTGGTAAGCCAATTGAGCAAGTTGCTATTGATACGGACCGTGATAACTTCATGAATCCACAAACAGCAAAAGACTACGGTTTGATTGATGATATCTTGCAGAAACGAATAGTTTAAGAAAAGGGTGGAATAAATGTCGGATGATAAATTTAGCCGTGGCGACCACTCCGATCGGTTATTGTATTGCTCTTTTTGTGGAAAGAGCCAAGACGAAGTAAAAAAACTTATTGCAGGGCCTTCAGTCTATATTTGTAATGAGTGTGTGGATCTTTGCAATAACATCATTACGCAGGAGCTGTCTCAGATTACTGAGGATGGTGAGTCTGCAGATGAGTTGCCAACGCCATCTAAACTAAGTGCGGCGCTTGATGATTATGTTATTGGCCAAGACAAAGCTAAGCGTGTTTTGGCGGTGGCAGTTTATAATCATTATAAGCGTTTGCGTCATCAGGGAAAATCGGACACTAGTATTGAGCTAGGTAAGAGTAACATCTTGCTAATTGGTCCAACAGGTAGTGGTAAAACGCTTCTTGCTCAGACTCTTGCTCGTGTTCTAGATGTACCTTTTACTATTGCTGATGCGACTACATTGACGGAAGCAGGATATGTTGGTGAAGATGTTGAAAACATCATTCAAAAGCTATTGCAGAACTGTGATTACGATGTAGAAAAAGCTCAGCGTGGTATTGTTTATATTGATGAAATAGACAAAATTTCAAGAAAGTCTGATAATCCTTCTATTACACGCGATGTGTCTGGCGAAGGTGTTCAGCAGGCTTTGCTAAAACTAATTGAAGGTACTGTTGCTTCTGTTCCTCCGCAAGGTGGTCGTAAGCATCCTCAGCAAGAGTTTTTGCAAGTCGATACATCCAATATTTTGTTTATTTGTGGTGGTGCGTTCGCAGGTTTAGAGCGTGTTATCAGCGATAGAACAGAAAAAAGTAGTATTGGCTTTTCTGCAACCGTGAAAAGTAAAGAAGAGGGTAGATCCTTTTCTGAAGCGGTTCACCGTGTAGAGACAGAAGATTTAGTTAAATTCGGTTTGATTCCAGAGTTTGTTGGTCGTTTGCCTGTTGTGGCGACACTTTCAGAATTGGATGAAGAGGCGTTGATGACGATCTTAAGTCAGCCTAAAAATGCTCTTGTTAAACAGTATCAGCATTTGTTTGAGTTAGAAGGTGTTGAGCTGGAATTTACACCTGAGTCTTTGCGTGAAGCGGCTAAATTGGCTTTGGAGCGTAAAACTGGTGCTCGTGGCTTGCGTAGTATTTTAGAGTCAGCTCTATTGGATAGCATGTATGAGCTTCCTACTCGTAATGATGTGGTAAAAGTTGTTATGGATGCCACTTCAATTCGTGGAGAGACTGCACCTTTGATGGTGTTGGAAAAAGAAGAGTTGGCTAAAAACGCATAATTCTTTAAAGTTTGATGATCTAATAAAAAAGCCGAGTTTAAGTTTTATTGCTTGAATTCGGCTTTTTTTATGATATTTCGCTTTAAAGTGTTGTGTAGACTAAATTCAAATGGTGATAGTGCTTGTAATTTCGGGCTTCGTCCCTATCTCTTTCCTAATCAATGTTGAAATATAAAAGTGCGCTTTTCTTTATGTGCCCGGATTGGAAAAAAATATGACAGATTCTTTGCTACTGCCAATGTTGCCACTTCGTGATGTGGTCGTGTATCCCCATATGGTGTTGCCGTTATTTGTTGGTCGCGCTAAATCCATAGCAGCATTAGAGTCTGCGATGGAAAATGATAAACATGTATTTCTTGTTGCTCAGCAGGATGCCTCTAAAGATGATCCAGTTTTAGAGGATCTTTATTCTATTGGTACGACAGCGAAAGTAATGCAATTGCTGCGACTACCTGATGGAACAGTTAAGGTTCTTGTTGAAGGTAGCAAGCGTGCTCGTCTCGAAAAAATAGAAGAGGCGGATGGTTTTGTCTTAGGTCGCATTGTTGAGCTTGATCTACAAGAAGAGGATCAAACAGAGCATGGTGTTATTCGTAATGCTTTGCTTAAGCAGCTAGACGAATACGTAGCGGGAAGTAAACGTATTCCTGCGGAGGTGGTCGCTTCTTTAAAGTCTATCGATGATCTTGCCAAGCTTATCGATAATATTACGGGCCATATGAGCCTCAAGCTTGAAGATAAGCAAAAAGTATTGGAAATAGACTCTTTAACGGGTCGTGGAGAATATTTGATTGGCTTGATGGATGGCGAGCTTGATATCGCTCATCTTGAAAAAAGTATTCGCAGCCGTGTTAAAAAGCAAATGGAAAAAAGTCAGCGCGAGTACTATTTGAATGAGCAAATGAAAGCCATTCAGAAAGAGCTTGGAGATATGGAAGATGGCAGTAATGAATTAGATCAGCTGCAAGAAAAAATTGCTGAAGTTGGAATGTCCGATGAGGCAAAAGAAAAAGCCGAAGGTGAGTTGAAAAAGCTGCGCATGATGTCACCTATGTCAGCTGAGGCTGCAGTGGTTCGAGGCTATATCGATTGGCTAACATCTTTACCTTGGAAAAAACGCAGTAAAGTTCGTAATGATTTAGCTTACGCTGAAAAAGTGTTGAACCAAGATCATTATGGTCTTCAGGATGTCAAAGAGCGCATTCTAGAATTTCTTGCTGTGCAGCAGCGAGTGAAAAAAGTAAAAGGTCCTGTACTTTGTTTGGTTGGGCCTCCAGGTGTAGGTAAAACCTCGCTGGGTCAATCGATTGCGAAAGCGGTTAATCGTCAGTACGTACGTATGGCGCTTGGTGGTGTTCGTGACGAAGCTGAGATACGAGGGCATCGTCGTACTTATATCGGTTCTATGCCAGGTAAGTTGTTGCAAAAATTGGCGAAAGTGAAAGTTAAGAATCCGCTGTTTTTGTTGGATGAAATTGACAAAATGGGTATGGATCAGCGAGGTGACCCTGCCTCTGCGCTGCTAGAAGTGCTTGATCCAGAGCAAAACCACACTTTCAATGATCATTATCTTGAAGTGGACTTCGACCTTTCTGATGTCATGTTTATTTGTACATCGAATAGTATGAATATCCCTGGTCCTCTTTTGGATCGTATGGAAGTTATTCGCATTCCGGGTTACACCGAAGATGAGAAGTTGAATATCGCAAAACGCTATTTACTACCTAAGCAAATCAAGTTGTCAGGCCTTAAAGAAAGTGAAATTAAGGTGACAGATGATGCCTTGATGGATGTGATTCGTTACTACACTAAAGAGGCTGGTGTTCGTGGTTTAGAGCGCGAGCTAAGTAAAATTTGCCGTCGTGTTGTCAAAAAACAGGCGTTAAGTAGTAATAAAGAATCAAAAGCGGTTGAAGTAATAAGTGCTAATTTGGAAGATTTTTCCGGTGTGCATAAATTTAGTTATGGAAAAGCGGAAGAAAAAAATCAAATCGGTCAGGTGACAGGTTTGGCTTGGACGTCTGTAGGTGGTGAATTATTGACCATTGAGGCGGCTGGTGTACCGGGTAAAGGTCGTCATGTTAAGACTGGTTCACTTGGTGATGTTATGCAGGAATCCATTCAAGCGGCTTTGACAGTGGTTAGAAGTCGAGCAACTGGTCTTGGTATTGATGAAGATTTCCATGAAAAAACAGACCTTCATTTGCATGTTCCAGAAGGTGCCACGCCTAAGGATGGTCCAAGTGCTGGTGTTGCTATGTGTACAGCCATCGTATCTGTGTTAACTAAGATACCTGTAAAGGCCTCTGTGGCCATGACTGGTGAGATTACGCTGCGTGGGGAAGTGTTACCCATAGGTGGGCTGAAAGAGAAGCTTCTGGCGGCTCACAGGGGAGGAATAAAAACTGTGATTATTCCTCAAGAAAATGCTCGTGATCTAAAGGAAATTCCTGATAATATCAAGGCAGACATTGAAGTCATCCCTGTCAAATGGATTGATGAAGTGCTTGATATTGCTTTGGAGTACATTCCTTCACCAAAAAAGGTAGAAACATTGCCTTCAAGTGAAAAAACTGTTGATGAACAAGAAACTGTAAGTCATCATTAAAGGCATAACCTGTGTTGACAGGGGATAGGCTGGGCTTGTATAACTGCTGGCTCGGCCTTGTCGGTAGTCATTTATACTGCGCCGAAAAAACACTAAGGAACCAAGAAAATACTGAAGGGGTACAACGTGAACAAATCTGAATTGATTGATGCTATTGCAGCGTCTGCTGATTTATCTAAAGCTTCTGCTAGCAATGCACTTGATGCTACTTTGAAAGCAATTGAAGCTGCTTTGGCAAAAGGTGACCAGGTTACACTAGTTGGTTTTGGTACTTTTGCAGTTAAAGAACGTGCGGCGCGTACAGGCCGTAATCCTCAAACTGGTGAGGAAATCCAAATTAAAGCAGCGAAGGTTCCTGGCTTTAAAGCCGGTAAAGGTCTTAAAGACGCTGTAAACTAATGTTTTTGGAGCAGTAGTTCAGTTGGTTAGAATACCTGCCTGTCACGCAGGGGGTCGCGGGTTCGAGTCCCGTCTGTTCCGCCATTAGACACAAAAGGTGTATTCCAAGCGGAATACACCTTTTTTATTTGTCATTTAATTAACTCATTTGGAGGCAGTAATGCTCCAGGATATCAGAGATAAGTCACAAGGCATTGTGGTAAAGATCATAGTTGGTTTTATCGTTGTGACTTTTGCTCTATTTGGCGTAGACGCCTTGGTTACTAGCTTTAATTCGTCAGATACCGTAGCAGAAGTGGATGGTGTAGATATTACCCGTACGCAAATGCTGCAAGGTGCTGAAACTCAACGCCGTCAATTAATTTCAATGATGGGTGGGCAAGTTAATCCTGCATTACTGGAAGATAACTTATTGCAGCGTCGTGCTTTAGATGAGTTGGTTCAGCGTGTTGTATTAGCTAATCAGGCAAAAGGCTTGGGTTTGGGGGTTTCAGATGCTCAAGTAAATACTTATTTGCTGCAAGCTGAACAGTTCCAAACGAATGGTCAATTTGATCAAAATAAATATCTTAACTTTATTCGTTCTCTTGGTTTCACTCCGTTGGCCTTTAAAGAGCGTATTAAACAAGATGTTTTGATCCAGCAGCCTCGTAATGCTATTGCTGGCTCAGAGTTTGTTTTGCCTTATCAAGTAGACAGTGTTTCTAAACTACAGTCTCAAGAAAGAACATACGATTATGTGTCTTTTTCTTTGGCTGATGAGTCAGAAAATACTAGTGTGTCAGACGATGAGCTAAAAGCGTATTACGAAGCAAATAAAGAAAACTTCAAAACGCCAGAGCAAGTTAAGGTAAATTATGTTGTGATTTCGAGCTCTGATTTTTACGGTAAAGTAAAAATTACAGATGCTGAGTTGCAAGATGCTTATCAGGCTTCTATTTCTGTTTTGGCGCAAGAAGAAAGATCCGCGTCACATATCCTTATTGAAACATCTGATCGTAGCGATGACGAAGCTAAAAAACGTCTTGAAGAAGTAGAGGCTAAACTTAAAGCAGGTGCTAAGTTTGCTGATTTGGCTGCTAAATATTCAGATGATATTGGTTCGAATAAAGATGGCGGTAATTTGGGTTATGTCGAAAAAGGCATTATGGGTTCTGCTTTTGACGATACGCTTTTCTCTATGAAAAAAGGCGAAGTTAAATCGGTTAAAGGTCAGTATGGATACCATCTAATCAAACTGGATGATATTTCAAAACCTGATGTACCAAGCTTTGCTTCCAAAAAAGAAGAGTTGCAGCAAAAGTTACGTGAAGACAAAGCAAGAGATGCTTTGCTGACGGCTCATGAAGATATTACTGATTTGGCTTATGCGAGTGATAAGTTAGACGCTATTGCAAAAGAATACGGTGTTGATGTACTTCAAAGTGCGTATTTTGGTCGTGATGGCGGCTCTGATGAGGTCACTAGTAATCCTGCAGTTATTGCTGCTGCGTTTGGCGCGCCTGTTTTAGAAGATGGTCAGAACAGCAACTTGGTTGAGCTGAGCGATGATCAGGTGGTTGTGCTGCATTTAAATGATCACAAGCCAGAAGCTTTCCAGTCTTATGAAGAAACGAAAGAGCAGGTTGCTTCTATCGTGGTGCAAAACAAAGCGGTAGAGTCACTGCGCGCTAAAGCAGAAAAAGCGAAGAGTGCAAGCAATACCAAGTGGACTTCTGTAAAAGATGCTAAGCGTGGTCAAGATGAAATGACATCATTGGCTTTCTCTTTGCCTCATCCAGATGGCAAGCCTGTTATTGAAGTGAAAGGTTTATCTAATGGTGATTTGGCTTTGATTCGCTTAAATAAGGTTGATGCTGGTAATGCGACGGTTCCTGATGATCAGAAGCTAGCTTATGAGCGTTACTTGAATCAGACTCAAGCGACTCTTAGCACTCAAGGTCAGCAAGACTACCTAAAAAATAAAGCAAAAATAGAAAGATAAACAACAGTTTTTGCAAAAAAAGCCACTCAAATTTGAGTGGCTTTTTTATTTTCTTGAAATTTCTAATGGGTGAATTTTTTTACTTGCTGTTAGAAAGAGACATTAACCATTGGTTTGAAGGTATAAAGAATGCTTGTCCTGTTGTGGCGCGAGTGTACTTCATTAGGTGGTCTGTGTTGCCGTTCTCGTCACCTTTCACCATGCTTTCCAGCATGAGATTAAAAATCACTGGCGTCTTGCTGTAGCTAGCAAACATAAGACCTTTTTCCGTTAAAGTGGCGAATGGCATGCTGTGGCGCAAGATTTCCATCGAGTTGCCATTTTCATCTTTTAGTGAGGTGCGCTTGGTATGAGCGTGAACGGATTTTTCTGCTGAAGGGTATTCTTGGTTGGTGTGCTTAGTTCGTCCAAATATATCTTCTTGAGTTTTTATATCTTCTTTTTCCCATTTTTCTAAGTCATGAACGAAACGCATTAAATTGAAGTATGAGCCATGTTCAAACCTTGGGTCTTCATCGCCGACTAGAGCCACTGCCTTGCGTTGTTCGCCAGCTGGGTTTTCAGTGCCATCCACAAAACCAGTCAAATCACGATTATCTAAATACTTAAAGCAACTGACTTCGTCGACTAACGTGACGCTATTTCCAAAGGCTTTAAAAAGAACGCTAGCTAACTGGTATGTTGCATCATGGCGAGATGAGCGTATATGAAGAACAAGATCAACATCTGTTGGTGTGAATTCAATATCTTTGCCGGTGATATGAGGGAAAGTGGCAAGAAGTTGTGGGCGCGTAGTGTCTAGTTTATCCCAAATTAGATCGCTAAGGCCTATAGCAGCGTGTAGCTCTGCTGCTGGGAATTGTGCTTGGAGTTCTTCAATAAGCGCAGGAGCGGCTGCTAAGGCGTTTTTAAGGGTGTTGATTTCTGATCTATTTACATTGAATGTAATAAAAAGGGCGTCACTTGAGGCTTCGGCAATAATGCCTGTTTGAAATGGTGTCATCATGTTGGTCCTTTTTTGCAATAGCATTCATTAAAAGTTTGGATAAAGTGTTTTTAGCTGACTAGCCTGCGAAGGTTTGGCGTGTCCGCTTGTGTACTCTTCAAGTGCAATGGCAAGAGGTTCTCCTTGCCATTCATGTGCTGGATTGTTTGAGTACAGCATTAATTCCGCTTCCATTAGAAGTTGAGTCACTTGAACGGATGTTAGGCGTTTTATGTCATCTACACTGCGAATTTCATTGTCTCCCCAGCGATGGCGGGCCCACTCTAAAAGTTTTGGTCTTAAAGATTGGAGGCTGTTTTGCTGGCAGCATTCAATTAGCGCGTTGTAGGCACTTTGTTCGTCAGAAGTGCTGAGTGGTGCAAATTCTTGCAATGTAGGGACTTGGTAAATGTCATCTGGCTGTGTTTTTTTGCGCTTGAACCAAATAATAGCCCATATAGTTAGCATGGACACTGCCAAGAAAAGTAATCCAGCAATTAGGTAATGACGCAGTGAAAAGCCATCTTCAGTTTGTAGTACTTCTAGATCTAATCCATTTTCAGGTGTTGACTGAGTCGGTTGCGTGGTTTTTTCTATGGTTTTTTTGGCCAAAGATATTGGGGCAACCGAGCGAGTTTGTGCTGGTAATGGTTCACTGATTGTTTGTTTGTTTGCTGTGGCGTCATTTGCCTTGCTTGAAGTACTTGGTAATGGCGCTATTTCAATGCTTTTTGTTGAGGCGCTGGCCGTACTGATTGTTCTTGTTTCAGTGTCCCAATAGGTGATATTGATGTCTGGTAGTGTAAGGGGGCCTTGTTCTGTTGGCACCACTTCAACCGTGATGCTTTGGCTGCCAGTCACACCGTTGGCCGTTTTTTGGTTATCAAACTTTGGTGGTTTTGGATAGAGTTTGTATTTGCGAGTACTGTTAAAATCTAGTGTTGGAATCTGTTCTGGCAGCGCACCTTTAGCACTGATGTTAATGGTCCAAATAAGTGTGTCGCCCACTCTTGGGGCATCATTCGACTTATCAAGAGAGGTCGATACAGTTACCTTGCTGCTAGGTAACCAAGCATCACCCGTGTAGCTGGCTGGGATAGGAGTCACTTGCAGGTTGAGAGGTTCGCTTTGAACCTTAATCATTCTTCTGCCAGTTGATGTATTGATCATTGCTTGAATGCTTTGAGGTGGTATCGTTAATAGACCGCTACGCTGTGGAAACGCTAAATAGTCCCGCGTAATCACCTGATACTGCGTGCCATTAACCGTTTGATAATTCATCTGGTCGTCAGCAAGTCTTTCAATGACAAGATCAGGATGCGAAGGAACTGATCGGTTCGCATTCTGAAGTGCAACTGACGTATAAAGTTTGACGCTCAATATGACTTCTTGCTGAAGGTATGGCTCTATTTCAGAGACTTCCGTTTTTAGCATGACAGGCGGATTACCATTGCCGTCCAAGAGCTGTGGAGAGCTTTTTATGGTCAGTCTAATTGGTTGGGATTCATGATCGCCTATTTTAATCGGTGGAATTTCAACCGTGCCGACAGATTTTGGCATCAAGGTGACAACCCAGAAGTTTAAAGCAGTGCTGGTGCCTAAGTTGAAGCTAAATTGGCTATTTTGGCTTTTACCTAAAATATCAAAATCGCGTTCTAAGGGGGTTAGATCTGGCCCGTTCCCGGTGTCTGAAAAATCAGCACGTAAAGTCAGTTGGACGACTTCGTTCTCGGTTGAAACGTTTTTATTGAGAGTTGCAGTAACGCTGGCGGCATGAATAGAGCTTGATAATGTAATAAAAAGCAGGGTCGTCATTAGTGAGAAAAACAAGCGACTTGGCTTGTTTTGCGATATTAATGAAAGGAAGTATTGCTTTATTACCATGGGTTTTGCCCATCCTCTTGCGAAAATCGATTTTCATTGCGCTTTTCTTGGTGTAAATACCAGAGCTTGCGTTGCAGTAGTAATCCTGGGTCGTCTTGGATTTGTCTTAGCCACTGGTTCAGCGCTTGTGTTTTTTCTTTGTCTAACTGTGTGTTTTCAGGCTTTTTCTGTTTTTGTTCGTCTGAGTTTTCATCTTGCTTATTATCCTCAGGTGTTTTGTTTTTGTCTTGTTTTTCGTTCTTTTTATTATCTTTTTTTGAGTCAGACTGATCTTTTGAGTCGTTTTTATCCTCAGGATCGCTTTTATTATCTGCATCAGACTGGTTGGGTTGTTTGTTTTGATTCTTCTCTTTGTCTTGTTGTTTAGGTTTTTCCTGTTCTTTTTTCTGTTGGTCTTTCTTTTGTTGTTCTTGTTGCTGTTTTTTTAAGTAATCGAGATTGTCTTTGGCGGCTTTTAGTGAAGGGTCCTGTTCCAATGCTTTTTCATAGGCTCGAATAGCCTGTTCAGTATCGCCTGATAATGCCAACGCATTACCCAAATTATAATTTTCTGCCGAATTTCTATTTAGGTTTTCTAGCTGCTGAATTGTTTCAGGATAATTTTCTAAAGCGTACGATGAGGCTGCTTTCCACTCTGGTTGCTGAAAGTATTGATCAGCAGCTTGCCAATTGCCCTGATCCACAGCTTGTTGACCTTTTTGATCTGGCGTCAAAAACCAATCAAGAGGTGAAGCTTGTAGCTTCTCTGAAGGCAAATAAATGACACTAACCAGCAGCATAAAAAGCATGCCTTTGCGAAACTGAAATGCCAGCCAAAATAGAAAGGGTAAAGCAAGCCATTGGCCTTGTTCTATCCAGTGTATGCTTTTATTTTGTGCTTTTTGGGTTTGCTGATTATCCAATGCGGTATTGGTGATCTGCGCGAGCTCTTGAGAGCTTAAGCGTCCTTGGTGAAATGTCCCGTCAAGCGATGTTGTGAGGGCTTTTAAGTCTTTGATCGGTGTGATCGACGAGACATTCCTGCCATTCTTTTTCAGAATTTGGCCGTCAGGTAGTTTGATTGGTGATGTATTGGTTGTGCCAACAGCCACTAAATCTAACTGTATGTTTTTGCCTTTAAATAACGTAGGGATTGCCGTCTTATCCTGTTCGCTAAGGTCGTCGGTTAACACAATAAGATGCAGTGGCGTGGCGTCATCTTTGCTAAGAGATAATGCGGTTTCAATACCACTGGTCAGGTTGCTGCCATACGTCGGCATGATGATCGGATCTAATGCGAGCAAAAAATGGGTGATGGTTTCTCTGTCTTGGCTAAAAGGGCTGATAACAAAGCCTTCACCAGCAAATGCGACCAGTGCAATATCTCCTTCTTTACTTTGAGCCAAGATATCTCGAATAGTTTGCTTTAACTGAGTTTGTCTATTGGGTTTAATATCGGTTGCGTACAATGACAATGATTGATCGACAACCAACACTGTTTTCTGGGTGTTTTCAAACATGGTGGTTGGTGCTTTCGTCCAGCTGATGCCAGCTAAGCCAATCCAACATAACGATATTGCTGCTAAACCGAACCATTTATTCACATTGCTGGATGTATTTTGATAAACCAAATGCTGCATCAAACGCTGATCAACCACTTTATCTAGCGTGCTTTTATTCGAACTTTTTCCTGTGATGAAATACGCCAGTAGTAAGGTTATCGGTAACAAAATAAGCCAATAGGGGCGTTCAAAATGAATCAAGTCAAAAAGCATCATGCTTGACCTCCTTTGCGCGAGATTCTTTTATGAAAAAAGTTACTATTCAATGTAAGTTGCTTGCTGGCGAGTAGTGCCAAACCTAGAAAAATAATCGAGCCAAGACCTAGCCAATGGAACAAACTGGTCAGTGGTCGTTGCCAAATATCTTCGGCAGGAGTTGGTTCTAACGCATCAAGTGTTTGATAAATAGCTTGTAGATCTTCGGTGCTTTTGGCGCGGAAGTATTCACCACCTGTTTGTGCGGCAATGTTTTTTAATAGCGTTTCGTCTAGATCGCTTGAAGGATTGATGGCTTTAGGGCCAAAGAAGCTTTGTACAATCATGCGGTCTGCGCCAATGCCTATGGTGTGGATTTTTACGTTTTGTGAGGCGGCAAAGGCGGCGGCTTGTTGTGGTTGTACTCGACCTGCGGTATTCGCGCCATCCGTCATTAGAATAAGCACTTTTTTATCGGAGGGTTTGTCTTCGAGTCTTTTTATTCCCAGTCCGATGGCATCGCCAATGGCCGTCTGTTCACCAGCAAAACCAATTTGAGCTTCTTGCACGAGCTGATTAATCGTCTTGGTATCAAAGCTTAGCGGTGCTTGAAGATAGGCTTTTGAGCCAAAAACGATAATACCAATACGATCACCGCGGCGTTCTTGAATAAAGTCAGACAAAACAGATTTTGCGGCTTCTAATCGGTTTGCAGGTTGGCCGTTGAGCGCCATGTCGGTAACTTGCATACTGCCAGATAAATCGAGAGCAATGAGCAAGTCTCGACCTGACGGAGTGACTTTTGTCGGTTCGCCTAACCAAACCGGTTGGGTCATCGCAAAGATCAGCAGAATCCAAGAAACCAATAGGCAGGCGTAACGCAAAGTTGGGCGTTTAGGTATCGCTTTGCCATCTTGGTGATTGACTAACTGTTCCGTATTACCCCACCAAATACCGTCGCCTTTGGGCTTGGCTTTTGGCAGAAAATACATAATAAAGGGCAAAGGTAAAAGAAGAAGGAACCAAGGCCAAGACAATTCAAGCATGGTGTTTCCTTATCCAATAACAAGTGTTTTTTATCATAGTGCTGCGTTGTTCTGTGGCTAGCTCAATCTGGCTTCTATAAGGACCATCGATAAACTCGCTGCCAAGAAAAGAAAATTGTCGTTTTGCTGGCATGGATTTGTCTAACGTTTCAAACAAGGTCTTGCTGGGCAAAGCGGCGGTTTCTGTTTTGCCTTCACTAATAAGGCAGCGTCGAACCATTTCGTGGCAAAGTAAAATGCAGTCTTTATCGCTAAGTTCGCTCGATGTATTGGTGACGGCAGACAAAGCTTCCCGTCGGTATGTGCGCTTTTTGTGGCGTCGATACCATAAGACGAGCAAGCCTATAATTAATAGAATAACAGCTGCAACAATAAGCCAGGTCCACCAAACTGGCGGCCACATAGGAACAGATTGGGGCAGCAGGTAAGCTTTGTGCGGTAAGTCTATTGCTTGTGTTGCTGGTTGTAGAGGTGCTTGTGCAGCAGGCATTAGTGTAACGCTCCTTGTGAAAGTAAATAACGAGCGATTTTTTCAGGTGATTCGGTGATATCAAATATTTGGTGGCGAATACCAAAAGAAGCCAGCTTTTTACGCATCAACGTATTTTGTGAGAGAAAATCGGCTTTCGCTTGTTGCATGCTGTTTTTGCTGATGGTAACGGGTTTAATGCCATTATTGTCGGCCATCTGATATTGGCCAGCAGGTAGATTAAAGACATTGCTATCGATGATTTGTATCCAGTGAACAGAATTGTGCTCGGCCAGCTTCATTAATGCGCTTTCTTCGTCATCATTCCAGCTTTGTTTGTCTGTCAGTATTATTACATCTTTATTGTGAGCTTTATTGGTAAGCAAGGTGTTCGACCAAATACTGGTCGCATTACTGCCATTGGCTCGGTTTTCTATCTTAGACGCGTCTTTTAAATAGTTCAAAAGCGTAGGCAGAGTGCCAGATTTATTGCTGGCATGTTCTTGGTTGCCGTAGGTGATTCGATAAGACAGAGTGTCGCCTTGCTGTTTGGAGCGCCACGCAATAATGCCTGCAAGCTGAATAAAGCGCGTGGCAATAAAGGTATGACGAGTTCCAAAATAAGCGCGGCTAGAAAGATCAAGCAATAACAGTCGTTGATGATCGTTTTCTTGCGCATAAAGTCGAGTATGAGCTTGGCCTGTTCGAGCCGTCACTCGCCAATCGATATGGCGCAAATCATCGCTGGCTTGATAAGCGCGAAGTTCGAGCATTTCCATGCCATGACCTTTTTGTCGTGAGCGACGCTCTCCTGAGTTGGTCGCAAAACGAATGGCTTTGGGCGCTCGTCCTAAATGCTTTGCATAACTTGCCAATAGAGCGAAATGGGCGTCATCCAGCTCAGGAGATTCGGGTGATAATAATGGACTCATCGTACTAATTGCCTTTTTCTGCGATTCCCTGAGTTACAGTGCAGGAACGTGACTAATCAATCGCTTCAATAGATCGTCAACAGATAATCCGGCGGCTTGTGCTTCAAACGTCGTAATGATGCGATGGCGCAACACAGGTAAGGCAATCTGGCGAACATCGTCTGGTGTGACAAAGTCTCTACCGTTTATCAGTGCATTGGCACGAGCGCAACGATCAAGAGCCAAGGTGCCACGAGGACTGGCGCCAAATTCAATCAGATTAGTTCCTTTACCTGCATCGCCTAAATAAAGTTCTGGTTGGCGGGTTGCCATGACGAGCTGCACTATGTATTGCTCGACACTTTCAGACATATACAAAGATAAGGCTTTATGCTGAAGTTCAAGAATTTCATGGGGTTTGCAAATTGGCTGTGGCTTGCTTGCAGAGGTTTTGTGCAAATCTTGCTGACGCACTAATCTCAGTACATCCAATTCGCTAGCAGCGCTTGGGTAACCGAGGTTTATCTTCATCATAAAACGATCAAGCTGCGCTTCAGGCAAAGGATAAGTGCCTTCTTGCTCGATTGGGTTTTGCGTGGCAATAACGAAAAACAGTGCAGACAGTGGATAGCTATGATTGCCAACGGTGACTTGTCTCTCGCCCATGGCTTCAAGCAGTGCAGATTGTACTTTGGCTGGCGCGCGGTTGATCTCGTCAGCTAGCACTATGTCGTTCATAATAGGGCCGGGGATAAAGCTGAACTTGCCCGTTTCTTGCTGATAAATATCGGAACCAGTCACATCGCCGGGTAACAAGTCTGGCGTAAATTGAATGCGTTGGAAGCGGCTATCGATGGCGCTAGCAAGAGCTTTTGCAGCAGTAGTTTTTGCTATGCCCGGTGGCCCTTCTAGAAGCACATGGCCATTAGCGATTAAAGCGACAAGTAATTCATGGGTTAAATCTGGTTGGCCAACAACGGCGTGATTTAGGTGATCTTTTAATTGCTCAATTACAGTTACCATCGAACCTAGGTTCCTTATACTTTTGTCAATAAAAGTGTCAACGCAAGATGAAACCCTTGCAAAACGACTGTGCTCACCAATACTTTGTTAAAACAGGCTTAAAGCGCTCATTTATAACCTATAAGCTCGGCTTTGGCGTCTGTTTTTGCCTCGTCTTGGCTTCGCTCGTGACTTCGTGCAAAGGTCTCCATATAATAGCCTTCATCTTATCGGATTCAAATCTTTACGCACAGGGTGATCTCTGTAAGGGTAACGTAAGTACAGGACGAAAAAATGGCGAAAATTGTATTAAATGTGGCTTTGCCTGCGTTTAAATATGAAGCTATGTATGCTGGTGCGGCGAAAAACCTAGTCGCGAGCAGTCTAGATGGGCGTAAAGTTCAGTTGCCTTTGTCGGCTTTTCAGCGTTTTGTTACTCATCAAGGGATTTACGGTTTTTTTGAAGTAGAATTTGATGACATGAATAAACTGATTGCCGTTACTAAAGTTAAAGAGTTTTAAATTAGATAGCCTAAAGTTAGATAGCACGAATTAGAAGATTAAATAAATTAGACAGCACCGACCAGATAAGGCATTTATCTGATTTTAACCGCCTAGGAGCCCTAACAATGTACCAACTTGCTCGCTCGTTACTTTTTAAATTGGACCCAGAAGTGTCTCATGAATTGTCATTGGATCTTCTTGCAGCAAGCAGTCGATTGGGTTTGAATAAATTTCTAGGTGAATTGCCATCGACTAAACCTATTGATGTGATGGGATTACGTTTTCCCAACGCGGTAGGTTTGGCGGCGGGCTTAGATAAAAATGCCGATGCGTTTGAAGCCTTGGGCGCATTAGGTTTTGGTTTTGTTGAAGTAGGAACTGTCACACCGAAAGGGCAGGCAGGGAATCCTAAGCCACGTTTGTTCCGTTTGCCAGAGCATGAAGCCATTATCAACCGTATGGGCTTTAATAACAAAGGCGTAGATCATTTGGTTTCACGGATTAAATCTCACCGCTATCCTGGTGTGTTGGGTGTCAATATTGGCAAAAACCTAACCACATCAGTAGAAGACGCGGCAGCAGATTATTTGGCGTGTTTAGAAAGCGTTATTCCTTACGCAGATTACATTACAGCAAACATCAGCTCGCCAAACACACCGGGACTTCGCAGTTTGCAGTTTGGCGAAAGCTTGGCTCAGTTAATTGCGCCATTGGTTGCGGCACGTGACCGTTATGAAGCAGAACAGGGTAAGCGTGTGCCATTAGCGGTAAAAATCGCCCCAGATATGACTGATGACGAAATTAAAATGGTTGCTGATACTCTAGCTGAGCAGGGTGTTGATGGTATTATTGCCACCAATACTACCTTGTCTCGCGATGCGGTTTTGGGCCATAAGTTTGAAAAAGAAGCGGGCGGATTGAGCGGCATGCCTGTTCGTGATGCGTCTACTCATGTAGTTAAAGTATTGGCTGAACATTTGAAAGACACCTTGCCTATTATTGGTGTTGGCGGTATTTCAAGTGGCGCCGATGCGGTAGAAAAACTGCAAGCTGGTGCGCGTTTAGTTCAGATATATTCGGGCTTTATTTATCACGGCCCAGAGTTAATTAAGGAAGCTATAGCAAGCACTGATGCTTATTACCGAGAGCTTGATCTCGGTATCTAAAGATCGAATTGAAAACAAGGTGCAGCGTATTTTTGTACCTTGTTTGAAAAAGAGGGCGGGACACAATCCTGCCCTCTTTATGCGTTTCGAAACATTCATTGAAATTTAAAAAAGTATTTTATAAATGAGCACGATATTACAGACAACTGATTCAGCAAGTCAGGTTTACGCATTAGAAATAACCTGTCCTCTTGGGTTAGAGAATGTCTTAGAAAAAGAGCTGCATGGCGAAGGCCTGACGCAAACTCGATTGGGTGAAGCGCAGGTTAAGCTGACAACAGACTTAGAAGGTATGTACAAAGCTTGCCTTTGGTCTCGCGTTGCAACTCGCGTTATGTTGCCGATTGCCAATTTCAAAATGGAATCTGCCGACGACTTATACGATGGCGTAAAAGCGATTCAGTGGTCCGACCACATGAGTGCAAGCAACACCATCGCAATTGATTGCCACGGTACCAACCACCATATTCGTAACACTCAGTTTGGTGCGGTTCGTGCGAAAGATGCGATTGCCGATTATTTTGTGGCCTTATCTGGCGAACGTCCTAACGTTGAAAAAGAACAGCCAGAAGTCCGCATTGCTTTGCGTATCAAACGTGAAGTGGTGACAGTGAGTATCGATTTATCCGGCGAAAGTATGCATCGCCGTGGTTACCGTCAACAAGGCGGCATGGCGCCTCTGAAAGAAAACTTAGCAGCCGGTCTTTTGCTACGCGCAGGTTGGGGAAGGGATTGCGGTTTGACGCAATTAATCGATCCTATGTGTGGTTCTGGTACTTTCCTGGTTGAAGCCGCGATGATGTCTTTGGATATCGCGCCGGGTTTACGTCGTCCATATTGGGGATTCAAAGGCTGGAAACAGCACGATCACCGTATGTGGCAGCAGTTAATGGATTTCGCTAAGAACCGTAAAAAAGACCCTGCAACCTTGGGTATTCGTTTTCAAGGTACGGATAGAGAGCAAAAAGCCATTGCTGCCGCGCGAGAAAACATCAAGCGCGCTGGGCTAACAGACGTTATTGATGTGACCATGTCGTCGTTCCAAGAACACGAATTCGATATCAACCCTGATGCTCCGGGGCTATTAATTACCAACCCACCTTATGGTGAGCGTATCGGTGATGAAATGGCCTTGATTGCCTTGTATCGTCAGTTAGGCGAATGGGTTGTGACTCACGTACGTGGCTGGCAGTTTATGATGCTAACCAGTAACGATCATCTGGCGCGTCAAATTCCAGCTAGACCAGAGAAAAGCACACGAGTGATAAACGGTGGCATCGAGTGTCGCGCTTATCAGTTCCCATTGTTGGCTGGCAGCATAAAAGAAGACGTCGTCGCGCAATCAGTCATGACGCCGGGCGCACAAATGTTTGCTAACCGTCTGCAAAAGAATGCTAAGAAATTGAAAAAATGGGTCGAGAAAAACAAGATCCAGTGTTACCGCATTTATGATGCTGATATGCCAGAATACTCTGTTGCTATTGATGTCTATGACAATTGGGCGCACGTTCAAGAATATCAGGCACCAAAAAGTGTTGATCCCGAAAAAGCCAAACAGCGTTTGTTTGAAGTAATGTCTGCCATTCCGACCGCGTTGAATATTTCAGAATCCAATGTGATCTTGAAACAGCGCCAAAGACAGACTGGCAAAGAGCAATATGAAAAATTCGATCAGACGAAACACGAAATGATTGTAGAAGAATACGGCTGTGAATTCATCGTTAATCTAAAAGATTACTTGGATACCGGCTTGTTCCTTGATCACCGTCCAGTACGTAAACTAATTCAAGACAAAGCCAATGGCGTACGCTTCTTAAACTTGTTCTGCTACACAGCGACCGCGTCGGTTCATGCTGGACAAGGTGGTGCGCGCAGTTCGTTGAGTGTCGATATGTCGAACACTTACACCGAATGGGCGCGTCGTAATATCGAATTGAATGAATTTTCAGATCGTCACCATCAGGTAGAGCGTGCCGACTGTATCGAATGGCTAAAGCAAAGCCGTGATAAGTTTGATTTGATCTTCATGGATCCGCCGACGTTTTCGAACTCGAAAAAAATGGCAGACATCCTAGATATTCAGCGTGATCATGGTGAGCTTGTACGTTTGGCAATGGCAAGACTGGCGAGAGGCGGGGAGCTTATCTTCTCTAATAATTATCGTCGTTTTGTGTTGGACGAAGCATTAGAGCAAGAATACGATGTGAAAAACATAACTCGCGAAACGCTCGACCCAGATTTTGATCGTAACGACAAAATTCACCAGTGCTACATTATTAAGAACAAGTAATTAAGCATAAGTAGTTAAGAATAAGTAGTTAAGAATAAGTAAGTGAATTCAGTATAATTCGCCGACGTTTTTAAGGCTAAACACGTTGTTTAGCCTTTGCGATTTTTAAAAGTTTTTAAGGTTTGTAAGTTTTATTATGAGAAAGAAAACATTTCGACTTGTGATTAGTTGTCCCGATAGAGTGGGGATTGTAGCGGCGGTGAGTCAGTTTTTAAACGAGCGTCAAGGCTCGATTATCGAAGCGAGTCATCACACAGATTTAGAGCAAAAATGGTTCTTCATGCGTCACGATATTGATGCAGAGAGCTTGGCTATTGATGTAGAAACATTCCGCAAAGAATTCGCGCCAATAGCAGCAGAATTCAACATGCGTTGGTATGTGAAAGACAGTGAAGATCGTCCTAAAGTTGTCTTATTGGCAACCAAAGAATCTCATTGCCTAAACGACATCATGCATCGCTGGCACACAGGCGAACTGAACTGTGAAATCGTTGGTGTTATCGCGAACCATGAAGACCTACGTTCTATGGTCGAATGGTACAAGATTCCATATTTCTGCATTCCAGTGCCGAAAGAAAACAAAATGCCAGCCTTCCAAGAGATCGAAGCCTGTATCGATTCTACACAAGCCGATACCATTGTATTAGCGCGTTACATGCAGATCTTCCCTGAATACTTGTGTGAGAAATACCGTCACAAGGTAATCAACATTCACCACAGCTTCTTGCCGTCTTTTATTGGTGCTAAGCCTTACCATCAGGCCGCTGTTCGTGGTGTGAAGCTGATTGGTGCGACCTGTCACTACGTCACAGCCGATTTAGACGCAGGCCCGATTATCGAACAAGACGTGATTCGTGTTCGCCACAGCCATGCGGCAGAAGACATGGTTCGCTTAGGCAAAGACATCGAAAAACTCGTACTGTCACGTGGCCTACGCTACCACTTGGAAGATCGTGTTTTAGTACACGGTAATAAAACCGTTGTGTTTGCTGAATAAAGCAACTACTGCAAGGTTTGTGAAAGGGAAGGCTTCATGCCTTCCCTTTTTTTTAGTTTTCTGAGACTGTTGATCAACGAGCTCAGCTCGTGACAGGGCGAAAAAGTTTCTTTTTTTATCTTTTTGTAATCTTAATGGTAGAAAATTACCCTTCTTGAAAAAAGTGTCTATAGTCTATAGTTAGCAT
Organism: Marinomonas sp. BSi20584; assembly: GCF_002792415.1. Lineage (NCBI taxonomy): Bacteria > Pseudomonadati > Pseudomonadota > Gammaproteobacteria > Oceanospirillales > Oceanospirillaceae > Marinomonas > Marinomonas sp. BSi20584. Next base: position 720 of record NZ_KZ454890.1, on the reverse strand, counting down.
GAACGATAAATGATCAATTGATTTAAATTTAAGAGACGGCAGGCAATGTGAGGTGAACAATGAAACTCAAGTTAACGCCAACTCAAAACTTATGTGTTGGGTATCTAGAATCTGGTTTTAAATTAATCCAATTGGGTGAGCAATTTTACTTTATCAAAGGCGAACGACGCCAGAAGGTATTGCCAAAAACCTTAGATGCACTAGTGAACCGCGGCGCACTGGCTCACACCGAGCAGGGCGACTACATGCTGAGTGACGAATTTGTCGAACACCGCAAACGCATGCGCGAAATGAACGAGCCAAAACAGACTCGTCATTGACAACCTATTTATATCTACCTTGGCCCCATTTTTTCTTCTCAGGTGAATGGGGCCTTTTTTATACGCCAACCTTTCTTCTCTGGCCTCCATTCAAACGCTTTGTATTCCCGACCTTTTTTCCGCTCTGCTGAGCGGGTAACTTTTTGCAAGCGCCCAAAAAGTAACCAAAAATTCGCTTTATCGGGCTATCGCCCAAACGTCTCATTCACTTTGTTTAAGGCAGCGTTTAGCAATACGATTTTTACCGTAAGGCATAGATTATTTATTCGATGGGAGATAACTCGTCAAACAATGACCCTGAAACCCCATAGGATCGCGCAACTTCGTGGCGTCGAACTGATAGCATTGCTAATGCTGGTTTTCGTAGGGCGGATGAGGGAGGTACGACCGTGATCCGCCG
>NZ_KZ454889.1:0-91080 GCF_002792415.1 Marinomonas sp. BSi20584 | reverse complement strand
TAAACACTCATCAAGAAGAGATACAAGGTCGCGCCTTTAGGCCGACAACTTAATAATTCCCCTTATGTCTTCCAAGGTGAGGGCGACTGTGTAGTTATTTCTTCCGCCTATCCCGTAACGATATCGGCTTAATTTTCTGTTCGTTAAAAACACACAATATTTTTATGGTCTTCGTTTTTAGCTTCTTGTATTGTGTAAAGAAAGGTCAGGGAAGACAGGCTGATAACTCATATCTAATGAACACGTTTTTCTCCTTCACCTGATCTAGATTAAATTTTAAATACTCGTTTTTGTTTAGTTAAAAACACGAATGACAAGATAACTAAAAGCATTACTTGGATATTCTGGGACTAACATGGTTTTGCGGATAAGCCAAAATGATTAGAGCTAAGTTAGTGCTGTTTGCTCGTTGCAATAGCATCAGGGATAAAAGCTAAAAAAGCTTTACGAAAAATCCGAATAGATGGCTGTAAAACGTTGTTGGCAGGCGAAAATGTGTAAACCCGCACGCTCGGATTTCCAACTAACCAGCCTGTGGGAAAAGTTAAAAAGTTCCATTGAATCAGTTTTTTATAGGGATTTAAATGGAAATTAAAAACAGTGTAGATGTGCATGCGCACTATTAAAATTATATGAAATAATTAAGTGAGTAGAAATAATTTGAATTTAAGAAATATTAAAAATATTGATGTTGTTTACACATATTTTGATTCTGGTATTGAGAGTTCGTATTGTTTATCTGAAAAACATAAACTAATTTGTTCAGATTCAAGTTTGACTGCTGTATTAAAAAGTGATGAACCATCGGAAAAAGACAAAACCTATGATTTAAGGGTAATGTTTAAAAACGAAACTGTATTTGTTGCAGGTAAAGTTATCTCCGATAGCGGTGATGAGCATTTAGCTACAGTTAGTGAACACGATGATTGTTATGAATTGATTTGTGAAGATTCGCAACAAAAGGCTTCGGTGTGTCTATATTTCATATAACAATGCGCAGCAATTGGCAAAATATATGTCACGAATTTTGCTTCGCAAAATGTAGTGCCAAATATTTTGCAACTGTGCTTAGCGTTAAGTATCCACAACTCACAGGTCTGCAATATGGAAAAAAGGTATCAGGTCTTTGTAAGCTCAACTTATGTTGATCTGCAAACGGAAAGGCAGCAGGTAATACAAGCCTTAATGGAAATGGATTGCATTCCTGCAGGTATGGAATTGTTTCCAGCTGCAGATGAAGAGCAATGGGAATTTATCAAACGCATTATCGATGATTGCGATTACTACTTACTTATTATTGGCGGTCGTTACGGATCTATTTCTCCGGAAGGCATTAGTTTCACGGAAATGGAATATGATTACGCCGTTGAGAAAGGGCTGAAAGTTATAGCGTTACTCCATGATGAGCCAGAGGCTCTTCCGGCAAAGAAAGTTGAACTTGAAAAAGAGGCTCAGGAGCGCTTAAGTTCATTCCGAGAAAAAGTAGGTAATGGCAGGCTGGTAAAATTTTGGTCAAGGTCAGATCAACTTGCCGGGCTAGTTGCGCTTAGTCTTTCTAAAACGATTAAAATGTATCCCGCTGTAGGTTGGGTAAGAGCTGATCAAGGCAGCTCTACCGAGCTTCTTCTTCAAATCAATGATTTAAGAGATAAAAATGAAGCGCTTTCGATTGAAAATAAAACACTTAAAGAAGCGTCAGTCGTAGAGGAAGACTCGGATTATTCTTCAGGTGAAGAAACGTTCCAAATAGATGGAACATACGAAATAAGCTATAGCAACGGTAAGCGAGCATGGAATTCCGAGGCTACTTGGAACCAAATACTGTCCTTGCTAGGGCCTTATTTATTTCAATACTTAAATGAAAAATCTGCAAATATTCAGCTCGCAAAATCTCTCCTTAAAGCGCAAGGTAAAAATGCAGATGGTTATTACTCTAAGAAAATTGATGATGAAGTATTTCAAACAATAAAAATTCAGCTCCTAGCGCTAGGTTACATCGACATTAAGAGCCTTCAAACAAAATCTTCAGGTATGGCCATGTTTTGGATTATTACCGAAAAAGGGAAAAGAGCAGTTATAAGCTTAAGAACCGTCAAAAAGTCCAATGCTTAATAAGGCGCTGTTGTCGGACAAATTTTCCGCTTCGCCCCACAATTTTAGTCCGCTGAATGCAGCGTTAGCATTGCGACCATAATTACTATTTTTTAGAAGCCTGTCTTATCAAGGCGTTCACTTTTAAATATCACAGCGCAAATGCTACAGAGGCTGGTCCCGTCAGATCACGCCTCGTTCCTTGTCTCATCTGACCTACGTGATCGGTTGAGCGAATGTTTGCCAATTATTGAGACTAGAGATAATTATAAGCTGGTGATGGCAAGCATTAGTTCTTTTTAAATTGGAGTGATACTATAGTGATACATTTTAATCTGAGGTGTCGCTATGAGAACCGAAGTCGTTACTACATTAAAGAGGCAGGCAACGAAGCTGCTTGCTGACTTGCGTGAGTCAAAAGAGCCTATTCTCATAACCGAGCATGGTCAGCCATCAGCTTATTTGCTTGATGTTGCTGATTACGAGTTGATGGTGGAACGGATGAAGATCTTGGAAGGTATTGCGAAGGGCGAGCAGGCCATCCGTGAAGGTCGAACAATGGATATGTCGCAAGCCAAAGAGAAAATGAGTAAATGGCTCAAATAATTTGGACTGAGCCAGCACTGGATAATCTGAATGATATTGCCGAGTATATTGCAGTTAGTAATCCGTACGCTGCGAGGCAATTAGTAGAAAATGTTTTCAGTAAGGTGCAGAGACTCGAACAATTTCCTGACTCCGGTAGAATCCCTGAAGAAATTTCGACTCTAAATTATCGAGAAGTTGTAGTGAATCCTTGTCGTGTTTTCTACAAAGTTGATAACGATTCAGTCTATATCCTTCATCTGTTGAGGCAAGAAAGAGATTTACGCAAGTATTTACTGTCTACTACGGATGAAAACTAGAGGATTATCGCTATGCGTGATCATTATGATTTTTCACATTCAGTCAAAAAACCTTACGCTAAAAAGCTTAAGAAGCAGGTCACGATAAGGCTTGATGAAGATACTGTTGAGTATTTTAAGGCTTTGGCAGATGACAAGGGCATTCCTTATCAAAGTTTAATTAACCTGTATCTAAGGGATTGTGCGCAGTCACGCCGTGACTTGAAGATAGCATGGCAGTAAGCCATTTTATGCACTTTAAACATCGGAGTCTGTCGCATTTTTGTATTCAACTGCCACAGACTCCATTCTTTCCGTTACTAACTAATTAGGCGCAGCCTCGTTTGCCTCTAATGACGGAACTTATACGTCAGCGCCTCCTAGGACTTTGTCTAGTTGCATTTCTGTTAAAACACGGTCTTGAATAGGTTGTTTAGCTGCGTTAATTTCATCAACCCCCCAAACTAAGCCAACAGGTGTGCGTGTTGGGCGCTTACCAGCAGGCATGTCTGCTAGGGCTAAATAAGCGTCTACGACCATTTGTGGATTAGGTGCTTGATCGCTCTGCATAAATTTACCGAATTCTTCGAACATGGCGGCAGGGATGTTTGCCAATTCACCGTAGCTGTCCAGTATGTCTGTACGAGATGGTTGTTGTCCTGACGCACTTAGGCCTGTTGGGAAGGGGCCAGGTTGTACGATGGCGACATCGATACCGAATGGCGCTACTTCGTAGCGTAAACCTTGAAGGTAGCCTTCTAAAGCATGTTTGGTTGCAGCGTAGGTAGAGAAATACGGAGCAGAAATTTGGCCAACCATAGAAGAGGTGTTAATGATTAGGCCAGACTTAGCATCACGCATCGCAGGTAAAACGGCCAGAATAGTGCGCATAGCGCCATAGTAGTTGGTTTCCATTTGCTCCCGAGCTTGGTCAATACTAAATGCTTCGGTAATACCAAGATACATTACGCCCGCATTGTTTAGCAAAACATCAATTTTTCCGGCTTTATTTAGTACGCTCGCAATGGCGTTTTTGACTGATTCGTCGTTGGTAACATCCATATCAACAACTTGAATTGAATTGCTATACGCTTCCAGCTCTGCTTTAACTGCAGAATTTTTACCTTCTGGGCCTCGCATGGTGGCGAACACTTGGTAGCCTTTATCGGCAAAATCTTTTACTGATTTTTGACCAAAGCCACTGCTGCTTCCTGTAATAACGATGCTTTTTTTTGTGTTGCTCATTTTTCTTTCCTATTCGATTTGCTAATTAAATACCAGTCGGTACAATAAGCGCAAATGTACAGTCTGTCAAATTAAAATACCAGGTGGTATAAAATGAGTTTGAATCCAAGTAAGCCTTCAAGAGGGCGACCAAAGACCCTAGATCGTGAACATGTTTTGGATGTGGCAATGGCGTCTTATTGGAAAGAGGACATAGGTAATTTGTCTCTTAATGAAATCTGTAGGCGATGTGATATATCGAAGCCTGGCCTTTATCGTGAATTTTTGAACGAAGATGGTTTGATGAAAGCCGTCATTCTTAAGTATCACCAAGAGGTGCTAAGTCCTGTTCAGCAGATGTTGAACACGGATGCAGCGTTTCGAGAGACGCTTGATAATCTAGTATTATTTGCCGCTTCGATAAATGATAGTCAAGGGGCTCCGAAAGGATGTCTGTTGATAAAAATGCGTGAAGCGCAGATGCATTTAGGTGAAGCGACACGAGCACAAATTGATTTGATTCAAGAACAAGCAATAGCGACTTATAAGAAATGGGTAGAGCGTTCAAAGGCCAAAGGTGAATTTACTGCCGATATGTCAGCAGAGTTTGCTGCCAGTTATATCGATGCACAGCTAAGTCATGCTTCGTCACAGCTTGCACGAGGTGAAGATCCGCAGTTGGTTAAGCGCATACTGATGGCGGCCCTTTCTATCTTGAAGTAAGTATCTACGAGCTTAGTAAGATGAATGTTGTGTTGGTCATTTAGACATAATTGAGAAACCAGAGTCGGTAGCGTCTTGCTATTTCAGACGCTCCAGACTCCAGTCTTGTTATTTCAAACGACGCTCAATCAATCACTGGACGGATGTGGGCGTCTGTGTGAATAAATAACTTACCGCTTGGGCCAGTTTCGGGCTGACGTGGCCGCTGCGCAGGAGTGTCCAAAGGGGTTGTTTGGCTTCAGGGTGTTGGCTCAGTTCGGCGGCGATTTGTCTGAAAGCGATGTAGCCGTCTTCTCGGTGCGCCAGTTTTTCCATGATAATACGCAGTAGCTGTGGGTTTTGACCAAGCCAATGGGGGCATTTTGCGGCGAGGGCAGCGATAGGGTGAAGGTCGTCGTCTTTGCATTCAGTCAGACTGCCAAGTAAACCAAACAGCGGTAATAATAGCGTGTCGTTTAAATCAGCTCTTGATAAGGCACGTAGATAGCTTGCTTGCATGAGAGCATCTTGCTCGTTTTGCAGTTTTTCAATCAAGGTATCTTGCAATTGGCTAGGTAGAACCTCGTGCTCAAGAGCATGACATAAGGCGCTAACAACAGGCTTGGCGGCTTGTTGAATGGCTTTTTGTGTCATTGCTTGGTATTTGTCTTCGTCAACTCTGGCGGCCAGTTCTGCTATGCCTTGCAGTCCTAGTGTTTGCCAGCTGTCGTCTGCTTGGTTTAAATCTGATGAGAGGTATTTCACAACGTCGTCGAAGTAGTGCGACGGTGCTTTGTGTAGGTTTTTGCCTAGAATGGCATGCAAGCTCGCCATGCGTTCTTGGTCTGGCTTGAATGCATAAGGGCTGTCTTCAAGCGCTTCTGATAAACCTGCTTCTTCGCCTTTGTGCAGTATTTTATCGACGATGCTTTTGATGAAGTGATCGCGGGTGCCAAGGTTTAGGCAGCCAGCTTCGTCTAGCGGTAATTTAATAAACCAAATCACACCTTGATCAATGATGTCTTCTTTTTTGGCTTTTTTGCCTTGTTGGCTTCCCATGTTTAATAAGCAGGCCAGCCAAGCATGTTGGCGGAATGGGAAAGGGTAGGTTTGTTGTTTACGGTCGAACTGCACCGCTTGTTGTGGTGTGATTTTGGTGATGTTGCGTCCTAGGTCGAAGTAGCTTACATCACAACCGACCATATCAAATAAGTCAGACAAAGATTCTATTTTGTTCATGATAAAGTTTTGGCTCTTGTTGCCGCTTTTATTGGCGCTCTATATTGTCTGTAAAGGCGCAATTATGCGTGTAAATAAAAATACGTTATATTACCGTTTTTCAAAGGAGAAAGCAGGTTGAAAAAAGCCTTTTCTGACCATCATTTGTTAGCCGATTTATTGATGGACTTGCAAATGGCAATGCAAGATTGCGATGTTTGGCAATGTGAAGAACCAACAAAAGACGCGTTACAAAGTTCAGAACCTTTTTGTATTGATACCATGAGATTCGAGCAATGGTTACGTTTTGTGATGATAGAACGCTTTAAAACTATGTTGGCAACAGGAAGTGATTTGCCTGTACGTTGTCATATTTCTCCCATGGCGGAGGAAGCTTTTAAGGATAAACCACATGCTAAAGTTCGCCATATAGTCACATGCTTAAACCGCATTGATCAGCATTTAAGTGGTACTTTGTGATATCAAATTGGGTCCATCACCCATTAGTCAAAGATCTTGCTTGGCTGGTGGAAGGGCATTATATCGAGCGTGATTTTGATCTTCAGCCTTATTGGGTTGTGGATGTAAATGAACGTTTGTTATTGCTGGACAGCGATCCTAAACCTCTTGTTGCTGCAATGACAGCTTGTAAGTCGCACTTTCTTGGTAGTTACTTTGAGACGTTATTTTCGTTTGCGATAGCACATTTATCACATTTGAAAATCAATTTGGAGCATTTCCAAATTGAAAGCGAAGGCAAAACGTTGGGTGAAGTGGATATGTTGGTGGAAACACCTGATGGCCAGCTTCATCAGTTCGAAATAGCGATTAAGTTTTATTTAGAAAGGCCGGATCTTTTTCCTCATGATTGGATCGGGCCAAACAAGAATGACAGTTTATTAAAGAAAGTCACGAGAGCCAGAGAGCATCAGTTACAGATCTTGCAAACGGAAGAAGGGATGTCTGCAATTGAAGGTGTTGCTAAAGGTCGGCGGCCTATTTCAAATCTATTGGTTTTTGGTCGCTTGTATTCTGCTTTAAGTAGTAAAGAAGAGGTTGGTGCGTGGCTTAAGCAGATTGATCGTGGCGGTTGGATTCGTGTGTCTAATATTGATTTACTCATGCCATTTTTTTCAGGTTTTTTAATCTTACAAAAGCCCCACTGGTTGTCGGCGCCCAACATAAATGATAATTTTCCTTTCAATTCTCTACAATCTGCCTACAATCTTGTAGGCGAATTCCTACTTGATGATCGTCCTCGTCATGTGTTTATTAGGTCGGCTCTTTATAAAACAGACCAAATACATCGAAATGTGTTTATTGTGCCTGATTCATGGTGAGAGATTCGACAGAGTCTAAACCCAAAATCTATTTTATTATTAGTAGTGTTTAAAACAAATGACCGATTTATCTACATTGCTGCATCGTAAGATGCCATTAGCTGCTTGGATTATAGACATAGAGCAATCAAGCGTGCCATGGTGTAATGAAGCGGCAGAAGTTCTATTAATGGACTCTTTGAGTGACATTAAATCGGGCCAACGTGTTATTGGGTCTGAGTTAAAAAGTCGCTTGGCTTTGTATTTAAAAGAGCTTGAGGTAGGAAAAACACTTCCCTTCAAATGGCCGTTCGTTTCAAAAGATGGTACACATTATAATGTACGCGGATCTGTTATTTCTTTAGGTGGTGCGCGTAAGGGATTATCGGTCGAGGCACATCCAGTCTCGGCGCCTCGTATTTCAGTAGAAAACTCTCATTCCAGTCTTCTTTCACATTTTAAAACCTTATCTTTCGCTGTTTTTGAACAAAATGGCATTTATCTAGAAGCCAGCAAATGCTTTACAGAGCAATTTGGTGACATCGAGCATGTACGAGATTTATTTGCTGTAGCTGGTGCTGCTAACAGCTTTATTAGTCGTTTGGCTCAACGAGAAAGTATGTCTCAAGATATAAGGCTTTCTACTAAAAACGGGGTTCGTTGGCATAAGATTGAAGTGTCGCATCAGCTTAAAACAAATGTTGTTTATTTGTTAACTCACGATATCCAAGAAGAAAGAGATCACGAAGTAGCGCTTTATCGACTGAATAATTACGATGGCTTAACTCATTTACCGAATAGAAACTTGCTGTATCAGCAGTTAGAAAGTGCGCTGGTGAATGCTCGTAAACGTCATCGTCAATTTGGTCTTTTGTATTTGGATTTGGATGGTTTCAAAGTTATTAATGATAACTTCGGTCACCGAGTCGGTGATGAGCTTATTCAACGAGTCGCAGAGCGCATAAAAGGTAGTATTCCCTCGGGTGCTTGTTTGTATCGGTTGGGGGGCGATGAATTTGTGGTGGTATTGGAAAATACCAATGAAATTGAAGAACTAGAAAGCATTGCTCGAAGTATCATGCAAAATGCGAGTAATACCTATCCTGTAGCAAAAATGGAAATGATGATTACTGCGAGTATTGGTATTGCAAGCTATCCTCAGCATGCCGATGACGTAGATAATTTGCTCAAAAATGCTGATGCAGCCATGTATCGTGCTAAGTCTACTGGACACAACATGTATTGTGTTTATGAAGATCATATGGCCGACAATATTAATGCGCATTTGACATTGGGCGGTGGCTTACGAAAGGCGATAGAAGAAGAGCAATTTATCCTTCATTATCAGCCGAAGATTAGGCTTCCTGATGAAGTTGTAGTAGGTGCAGAAGCTTTGATTCGATGGGTTCATCCAGAACTTGGGATGATCAGCCCAGATCAATTTATTCCCCTAGCAGAAGAGAGTGGTTTGATTCTTCCTTTGGGTGAATGGGTTATTCGAAGAGCCTGTCGTCAGCTGCAAGAATGGCGTGAAGCTGGTTTGGATCCTATTAAGCTCTCGGTTAATTTGTCTAGTCGTCAATTTATGCAAGCAGATTTGGTTGATATGGTGCAAAGAGCACTGGAAGAAACCGGTGTTGATCCTAAGTATCTTGAGCTCGAATTAACAGAAAGTATGTTGATGGCGGATGCTCAGCAATCAATTGAAAAGTTACATAGCTTCCGTAAGTTGGGACTGACGCTGTCTATTGATGATTTTGGCACTGGCTATTCATCACTTGCATACTTGAAAAAATTCCCAATACAAACTCTAAAAATAGATAGATCTTTTATTCATGATTTAGGTTTGGATTGTGATAACGATGCCATCGTGAAAGCCACTATTGCGATGGCGAATAGTTTAAATTTAAAGGTAATCGCCGAGGGTGTGGAAAACCGTTCACAAGTCGAAGTCTTAAATGGCTACGATTGCCAAGAAGTGCAAGGTTATTTGTTCTCTAAACCGTTATCCAGTGATGACTTTCTTATGTATCTGAAAGCTCACAGTGTGATGGCTTAGGCACTAGAAATTAAAATGAAACGTTGAAATAAGAAAGCTTTATGGCTTTGGATTTTTTAATGTTCTGCTTGCGGTTAATAGGTTATTCTCCTTGCTCAAGCGCCAATTAATAAACTATGGGTACACTGTGTCGACGCTCGAAAACCTTTCTTGTCCGATAGATGCTGCACTGCTTACTCGTGATGAACGAGTATTAAAGTGCGAACATGGACACACCTATGACTTAGCCAAAACGGGCTACGTTAATCTTCTTCCCGTACAAAACAAACGTTCTAAAGACCCAGGTGATAGCAAAGAGATGGTCGCCGCACGGCAAGCCTTCTTAAATCAGCAGCACTACTTTCCCATTGTTAGCGCGATTTTATCTTCTTGGCCAAAAGATCATTTAGTTAATGGTGTTCGAATTCTCGATGCTGGTTGTGGTGAAGGGTATTATCTTAGTGAAATAGGCAATGCTTTGAATCATCAAGGTGTTGACGCTGAACGCACGGGTCTTGATATCTCAAAGTGGGCCATTGTCGCTGCTAGTAAACGTGACAAAGCGGTGAGTTGGTTAGTCGGTAGTAATGCGAGCTTACCAGCGCCAGATGAGCGTTACGATTTAGTATTGTGTCTGTTTGGATTTCCAGTCTTTAAAGAGTTTTCTCGGGTGCTCAGTGAAGAGGGTTTGATGTTGCTGGTAGAGTCCGGCCCAAATCATCTAATCGAATTACGTAAAATACTTTATCCATCGATTCACGATTACAAACAAACTTTTTCTGAGGGTGTAGCGGATTTCGAGTTAGTTTTGGAACAAGCAGAAACCTTTACTTTTAGCCTAGATTCGCAAGAAAAAATTCAAGATTTATTAAGTATGACACCTCATATTCATAAGGCGTCGTACGAAGGTCGAGAAGCTGTAAAACTGCTCGATTCTATCATCCTCACTGCGGACATTAAGCTTCGCTGGTATCGAAAGAAAATTAAGGAAGTGAATCATGTCTAGCCATTTAGATGACCTTTTTAATAAAAACAGAGAGTGGGCTGCTAAAGTAACCGCTGAAGATCCAGAGTTTTTTTCAACGTTATCAAAGCAGCAGCAACCTGAATATCTCTGGATTGGTTGTGCAGACAGCCGAGTTCCTGCTAACCAGATTGTCGATTTATTGCCCGGTGAAGTTTTTGTTCACCGTAATATTGCTAATGTTGTGGTGCACACAGATTTAAACTGCTTGTCGGTTATTCAATTCGCGGTTGATGTGTTAAAAGTGAAGCACATTATGGTGGTTGGTCATTATGGTTGTGGTGGCATTAAAGCCGCAATGGGCACTGAAGAGCACGGTATGATAGATAACTGGTTGCGTCATATTAAAGACGTATACCGTTTACACAGAGGCGAATTGGACGCGATAGAAGATGAGCACACTCGTTTTGATCGCATGTGTGAACTGAATGTGGTTGAGCAGGTTGCCAACGTTTGCCAGAGTAGTATTGTGCAAAACGCTTGGAAAATTGGCCAAGAATTGCATGTGCACGGTTGGTGCTACAGCATCGAAGATGGCCATATTACCGACCTGAAGCGAACAGTATCTAGTGCGCAAGAGTCGCTTGAGCAAATGAATAACATGTAAAAACCAAGTTAGCGGTACATCGCGAACTTTCTTTGAAAGCAAAAAAACGAGCCATGTGCTCGTTTTTTATTGTCAGTCACTTTTGTTGTCTTCTAGATACTATAGAAGGTATCTAGAGTAGAGAGTTACAGGTTGTTGTTTTCGGCAATAGTGCGAGCGCAACCAGCAATAGTAGAGCGTAACCAAATATGGCCTGGATCGTGTTGTAGTAATGGGCTCCACAGCATTTTTAGTTCTACTGGTGGAATGTCAAACGGCGGAGGTAAAACAACAACGCTAGTGTTGTCTTTCATCAAGCGAGTCGCTAATGACGGCAAGGTAGCAATTAAACCAAGCTGTTCTGTGGCGCGCATGGCGACATTGTAGTTACGGGTAAACAGACGAATGTTGCGTTTAAAGCCTAAGTCCGCCAGTGAACCATCTACCCAGCCTAGTTTTTGAACTTCTTCTGGTTGAATGCCAACGCCTACGCCAAAACCTGTTTTACTCACCCAAACGTGAGGTGAAGCAAGATAGGTTTCTAGCGAAAAGTTTTTAGCAATCTCTGAATCAGCGGGAACCAAACAAGAGAAATGGTCAACCCAAACCGATTTTTGGTGAAAGGATTGTGGTAAGACATCGAAGCGGTTGATGACCAAATCGACTTTGCCTTTTTCAACATCGTGAAAGCTCACATCGCTTGGATTCATCACATCAAGAATGACGTTTGGTGCTTCGGCTTGGAGCTTTTTCATTAGTGGTGGAATCAGTGTGGCTTCGGCGTAATCACTAGCCATAATGCGAAAAACACGAGAGCTGGATTCCGCTTCAAAGCTTTGTCCTAGGTGTAGAACTTCATCAACCGATTGTAAGATACTTTGAACACGTGGCTGTAGTTGAATCGCCAGAGCAGTTGGCATCATGCCATCGCTGGTTCTGACTAGTAGTGGGTCATGAAATAGATCTCTTAAACGTCTTAGCCCGTTGCTCATCGCTGGCTGTGTAATGCCTAGCTGATTTGCGGCGTGAGTTACATTTTGCTCCCGTAGTAAGGAGTCTAAATAACGAAGTAAGTTAAGATCTATTTTGTCTAACTGCATAAGGGAAGAGGCCCGTGTCCACTAATCGTAGGGGCTGCATCATACTCCATTTTATCAATGAATAGAATGACAGCCCCCCACTCATAGAGAGATTAGGGTGTAGGTGGGTTAAGACTGTTTGGCGAGTTGCTCTATGACTTCATAGCAAGCGCCCATGGTGTGGTAGTCGGTTTTGCCTGCTGGGCTCTTGCAGTCATCGAAGGCTTTATTATCTTGAGTTAGAATTCTAAACCAAGCGCCGTATTGATGGTCGATCATGTGGGACCAGCTGTATTGCCAAAGTTGTTGGTATTTATCCCAATAATGCTCTTCTTTGGTGGCGAGGGCTAACATAGCCGCAGCGGCGAAGGATTCAGCTTGAACCCAAAAATATTTGTCCCCGTCGCAAATATTACCCTCTGGATCGTAGCCATAACAAAGGCCGCCGTTGGTTTCATCCCAGGATTTTTTCCATGCTGAGTTAAACAGTTTTTGTGCGGTGGGAACCAGCCAGTCTAGTGGCGAACGTTGGTTGATCAAAAGTAGCAATTTGGCCCATTCTGTCTGGTGGCCGGGTTGAAATCCCCAAGGACGGAATAAATGTTTTGGGTCAGCTTTGTTGTAGTCCCAGTCAACTTGCCAATCAATCGTGTAGTGCTCCCAAATTTCCCCGCCAGCGAGAGCCGCTTGGCGCAAGCAAATGTTATGGGCTAGCAATGTCGCGCGCTCAAGATAATGAGGCTCTTGTGTGGCGTCGTAAGCAGCAAGCAGTGCTTCGCAGCTATGCATGTTGGCATTTTGACCTCGATAAGGTGAAACATCTTGCCAGTCGCAGGATATCTCATCTTTGTATAAACCAAACTCGGCATCCCAAAAATGTTTTTCCATGGTTTCGAAAGTTTCTTGAATCCATGGTTTTGCTTCTTCTACTCCGGCTTTATAGGCAGTTGCATAAGCGAGCATAACAAAGGCAAAGCCATAGCAGTGGTTGGTTTCATCAAGATTTTTGTCTTTGTTTAGCAACCAAACATAACCACCATTTTCTCGGCGATGACGGTTTCTCAAATAGCTTAAGCCGTGACGTGTCGTCTCTAAATACTCGGCTTTGCCTTCTGCTTGATACGCTTTTGCGTAATTGAAAACGAAACGTGTACTGCTGACCAAGTGCCGAGTATCTGTATCGTAAATGTTGCCATTGTCTTTGAAGAATTGAAAAAAACCACCTGCAGGGTCAATACAGTTTGGGTGATAGAATTGCATCGTTGATTGGATGTGGTCTTTTAAAAAAGCGGTAGATGTAAACTCTGGAAAAGAAGGCATGATTTCGTCCTTTGCTATGGCTCTACTGTATAATGCGAGCCTTTTTATTTTTGTTTAAGTTGTTTATAAGATCTAATACTGATTTCTCATCTTAATGGGTTATATTATTAAATCAATTAGATTTATTAAATGAGGGCTATCCTTTAATGTCTTTGCGTAATGTCACTAGCGCAGTAGAGAAAATGTTCCTAGTTTACGGGCTCAATATGAGAGTAGGGTTATATGAAATCGTCAGGTAGTACTTCTGAACAAAGCCGCATTTACAATGAACGTATTATTCTTCATTTAGTTCGACAGCATCCCGAAATCTCCCGAGTGAAGATTGCTGAGCAAACTGGGTTGAGTGCTCAGACGATTTCCGTGATCACGTCATCTTTGCTTGAAAGGCAATTGCTGCAAGTCGACGGCAAAGTAAAAGGTCGTCGTGGCCAGCCTTCAATAAAACTTAGTATCAACAAAAAAGGCGCTTATGGCTTAGGCATTAATGTCGATCGCGACCATATCAGTGCCGCTCTGCTAGATTTTAGTGGCGAATGTGTTTTGTTGTTAGAACGAATAGTGTCTTTTCCCACCGAAAACTTGGCGAAGAAAATCGCTCAAGATCTAATTGAAGAAGTGAAAACAACGTTAGGTGAGGACTGGAGTAAGGTTCAAGGAATTGGTCTGGCAAGACCCGACTATATGGATTCTTGGCTGGAAACCTTGGTGACGGACTCTGACCAAAGAGCGGATTTGAACAATCTAAAAGCCGCTTTGGCTTATTGGCAATCGGATGCGTTTGAATCTTGGCTGACGGATTTAACCGGCGTGCCATGCTTCTGCGAAAACGACGCTGTTGCCGCGGCGACCAGTGAGTTGTTACTAGCGTCTGTTGCACCACAGCGTGACTTCTTTTACCTCTTCATCAGTACCGCTTGCGGCGGTAGTTTTGTGGCTAATGGCGAGTGTTACTTTGGTGCTCACGGAAAAGCCGGTAGCTTTGGTTTAATTCCTACCGCCACAGGAAAGCATGGCAAATGGATTCTTGAGGCCTTGTCATTGTCTTCCTTGCGTCGTTTTTTTGCTGATAAGCAAATTCAATGGCCTTCGACTGATGATCTGTGGCTTGAACCTCAATACACTACACTTATCGAACAATGGGCGAGCGAGGTGGCGTTTGAAGTGACTCCAGCTTTGGCTTCTGTTGTTGCTTTATACGATCCAGAAGCGATATTGATTGGTGGTCGTTTGCCGCCGCCAGTATTGGCAGCGTTAATTATTTGTATCGAAAATGCGTTAACAGCACACAGTATGCTGCCTTTGCCTGCGATTCGTATTGCTCAAACGGGTCATACCGCCGGTGTTTTGGGTGCGGCAGTTTTGCCTTTGTATGGAACCTTTGCACCACAGCAAAACCTATTATTGCTAAGTTCAAAATCCGCTGTTTCAGTCTCTTAAAAAGAGAGCTAAAGAGAAAATCTAAGAGAGAACTAATGAGATTAGAAATACAATGTGAAGACAGGATAGGTATGGTACGAGAAGCCCTCGACCTATTTATTCCTCATGGTATCGATATGCGCTTAGTGGAAGTGGATACCAAGCGACGTTGTATTTATTGTGGCTTTTCCGATATACCTTTCTCAAAACTACAGCAGTTATTGGCTGATATTCGTCGCTTAGACAGTGTTGAAGATGTCAAAACCGTGATGTTTACGCCATCTGAAAGAGAGCACAATGCCCTTTATACTTTGTTAGAAGCCTTACCTGATGGTGTGATTTCGGTCGATTTGAAAGGCAATATCACCATGGTGACGGAGCTTGCTGCGGAAGATTTGAATGTGCCCGTGTTGAATCTGCTACATAAACCGGTTCAGCAGTTTATCAAAGGAATTAATGTTTCCAAAGATGCATGGGCGAATCCACGAGATGGCATGAGTAAACGGATTCGTATTCGCAACAAAACCTTATTGCTGGAAATGAAGCCGATTTTTGTCAGTGACGACGAAGGTGTTGCCAATCCTGCTGGCACTGTGATTTATCTGAAATCTAAAACACGTTTGGATCGTCAAGCTGAGAGCCTAAAGCAAGCACCAGACGCGGAAAATTATTTAGAAAACTATTTCCGACCAGCAGTGATGAAAAGTGAAGCAATGAGACGAACATTGCTTCAAGCCAAAGCGTTTGCCGAAGTGCCAATGCCTTTGTTGGTTCAAGGTGAGGTTGGTACGGGCAAGAGAGACTTGGTCGACGCGTTATTTCAGTATTGGCAAAAGCATCAGGGAGACAGGGAGGCTCAACTGATTGTTCGTCACGCGCGAGAATTAGTCAGAGAAGATATTAACAAGCTAGATAAAATGTCGGGTTGGTTTGTTATTGAAGATATTGAATGTCTTGATGAGCAGGTACAGTTAGATCTGGCCAGTTGGTTGTCTCGTCATCCTGGCGAAAGTACCAGTCTTGATAGTAATGTTCGTTTGGTCAGTTTATCTTCGCTAAGTCAAAAGCAGCTTAGTAATAGCGAGACATTAAATAAAACACTGTATTTCTCTTTGGCAACGCTAGCGCTAGCTATGCCATCGCTTCGAGATCGCAAAGAAGATATAGAAGGACTTATTCAGCAAGTAATATCAGCTCAGGCTGAACGTTATCGTTTGCCCGTGCCTTCTATTTCAAAAGGCGCTTTAACCAAGTTGGCTTTATATTCTTGGCCGGGTAATTTAAAAGAGTTACAAAATACTTGCTTACAAACCTTACTGACAATCAAAGACAAAGAGTGGCAAGCTGAAGATATTCTGTTACCAGAAAACAATTACATGGTAGGCATGGCTTTGATTGATGATTCGTTGGAAGTGACAGTGAAGCAATGGGAAGCTGAATTATTGAAGCGACTTTATCCCAGTTTCCCAAGTACAAGGCGACTAGCCAAGGCGGTTGGTATGAGTCACAGTGCAATTGCGAACAAACTAAAAGAGTACGAGATAAATACATAAATGCCAGATTGAAAAGGTTTCAATCTGGCAAATAGATAGAATGGAGAAAGGGTTATTTAGTATGGGCGTCTATGACGTGGTACTGGACGACGTACTTCTTCGCGCTCAATTTTGATTGGTTGTAGCTTTGTTTTCGGTTGAGCAGTGTTTTTCTGGATATTGGCTACCAAGAAAGCAATTGCTGCGCAGGCAGCGACGAATAACAAAAATTCAAACATGGCATTTCTCCAAACTAATTATTCTTTTAACAATCATGGTTCAAAATGATCGTTGGGTAAAGGCATTTATGTTGTCTTTTAGTTAATGGAGGAGAGTTTTTGTAAATCAACCCCTGCATTTAAGATTACAAGTTGTACCTTTTTCTTAGATACCTTGCTACGCCATCTTCATCATGATGACCAATGACATCGGTAGCAGCATCTTTAACATGGACTAATGCGTTATCGGTTGCAAAGGCTTCATCTGAAGCAGAGAACATAGATAGATCATTGTCTCCATCTCCAAATACTACCAACCTTTCGGCACCAATTTCTGCTTTTAGTTCCATCAATGCAGAACCTTTACACACATTACTGTGGTGTATGTCTAACCAAAATGCATCAGGGTTGTAAATTCCGCCACCTGAGTAGGCGGTTAAGTGACTGTGTTTTTGGCTATCTAGGACAATTTTTTCAATAAACTCGGGTCGACCCATAGCACTAATGTTGGTGATTCTTGCGCTATGAGATAGCTCTGCTATTGGGTGAAGGCTCATGTTTTTATGATTGCCCAGCTCATTGGCTATGTGATCGCTCAAATGCCCTGTCAGCGGTGAATGGTAAACCCTGTGTGAACCATCGTCTTCTAGGCAGAAGATAAAAGGCGTAACTTCGTTTTCTTCAAAAGAAGTAAGAAGCTCTGATATATGGCTTTGTGACAGCAGGTTACGATGACGGTAAAGGTTTTGTTGAGGATCCCACCATTCAACCCCGTTTTTGAAGATCTGCCAGTTAGGAAATTTATGGCCTTCAATGCAAGGCATGGCGGCAAAGTGTGTGCGGCCTGTCGCGACAGTGTAGAAAACCCCTGCGGCTTTTAAACGTTCAAGGGTGTCTAGCGTGTAGTCAGAAAGGCGTTGATGCCGATTCAGTAGGGTTCCGTCTAGATCAAATGCTACTAATTCCATAATCACCTCATATGTATGGTTATAGACTATCGCATTGCCTTAGCTGAATATTCAAGTGCCTTTTTAGTTTCTGTGTTGGTTTTCTTTCATGTTTTTTAATCGTTTACTCAGTGCAGGCTGAGAAATTCCGAGCATTCTTGCTGCTAATGATTGGTTATTGCTTGCTCTTTTCATTGCTTCTTCGACTAATAAATCTGCCATATTGCTTAGAGTTGGTAACTGTGTATTGGTTGGAAACTGCACCGGACTTTCTGTGAAAACTAAATGATTCTCTTTGCTTAAAAGTGGTTCGAAAGGTGCGCAATTGAGTTTGTTTGATGTACTTTGGCTAACTGCGTCATACACTAGTGCTTTTAGTTCGCGGGCATTACCAGGAAAAGTGTACTGAGATAAACTTACAGATAAACTTTTTGGTGCAGTTAAAGCTGGTTTATTCATTTCTTCACAAGCTGATTTGATAAAGTGATCAATTAATAAAGGAAGATCAGCTAAACGCTCTCTTAGTGGTGGTATGTTGACCATATGGGTTTTTAAGCGAAAGAATAAATCTTTTCGAAATTTGCCTTCAGCTTGTAGCTCTTCTAATTTTTGATGTGTAGCGACTACTATCCTTGCTTCCATTCTTTTTGGTTTATCACTTCCAACAGGATAATATTCACCTTCTTGTAGAAGCCGCAGAAGCTTAATCTGAGAGGCCAAGCTTAAGTCACCAATCTCATCAAGGAATAGCGTACCATTTGCCGCTTTTTCGACTAGCCCTAGTCGTGTCTTGTCTGCGCCTGTGAAGGCACCACGAGAGTGGCCAAAGAGTGTATCTGCAAATACGTTGTCATCTACTCCAGCTACGTTGACACTCACTAGTGGGCCTGAACAGTTGCTTAATTCGTGAATGACATTAGCGATTAACTCTTTACCGACACCACTTTCACCTGAAATTAAAACTGGCTGGCGTGTGTTAGCGATAGACTCGATATAACGAAAAACTGACCACATTACTTGATCTGAAGTGATGATTTTTGAAAAGATATCAGGTCTTTCTAATTCATTGGATAGAATTTGTGAACGCAAAGCTTGATTTTCTAGAGTGAGTTCTTGGGTATGAATTGCCTGTTTTAAGCCATCTAAAATTTGATTTTGATCCGAGGTTTTTACAAAATAATCGAATGCTCCTTGTTTTACGCACTCTACCGCTGAATCTACTTGGTTTACACCGCTTATAATGATGACGCACACATTAGGGTATTCTTCTTTTAACCATGACAATACTTTTTGACCTGAAATTCTCGGCATGGTGAGATCCAATAAAACCAAACCAATATCTTCTTTTTCCATGAACGAGGGCACTAGGCTTGGGTCTGAACATGTCATTAAATTGTTATACCCTTGTCTTTCTAATGTTAATGACATGCTTCGAAGAAAAGCAACTTCATCATCAACTAATAAAATCTTAAATTGAGGGTAGAGATTATATTTCATGAAAGGCTCTTATTTTATATAGATGGTTCTGAGTGAACGGTATTGATAAAAGTGCCTTCCATTGCATCATTTGGCTTATAAATGGGGAAAGAAACAGTGACGCTGGTGCCTTTATTTAACTCAGAATCAAAAGCTAAAGTACCATGATGTGCTTTTATGATAGCAGAAGAAACAGACAAGCCCAGCCCTGTTCCGCCTTGCTCTCTCTTTGTTGTGAAGAATGGGTCTGTTAAACGCAGAATGTTGGCTGGATCAATGCCTCGCCCTTCATCCTCAATAACAAGAAGGACCTCTTTTTCATCTAAGCTCTGAGTGGTGGTGACTCGAATGGCATTTGTGCGTTTTTCAACTGCATCGCAAGCATTAATTATTAGGTTGATGATAACTTGTTCTACCCGTTGAGCACTTCCGATAATAATTGGATTGCGTTTATCTAAGTACAGTTCAAAATCATCAGTAGTGTTTCGAATAGTCGTATCTACCAAGCGAATAGCGGTAGATACTATTTGATTGATGTTTACTTCTTGAGTTATTTCATTTGGTTCTTCACGAGCAAAATCTTTTAAATCATTCACTATGTTTCGAATTCTTAAGGTGCTTTGATCCATTTCGTCTAATAAATATGGTAACTCCTGACTCAAGCGATCAAATCTAAGGCCCGCTAATGAAAAATTCGGATCTTCTTTCGCGTATTGAGCTAGATAGGGTAGAGCATCTTCCCAAGCTGATTTTAGAATAGGAAGATTAAGCATAAGCAAGCCTGTTGGGTTGTTTATTTCGTGTGCCACACCAGACACAAGCACACCTAATGACGCCATTTTATCGGCTTGTATTAGCTGTTCTTGCTGCGCTTTTAATTGGGAAGACCGCTTTTCAACTTCTTTTCGCAGCATCGCATTCCATATACCTATGGCGCCGATTGCCAACAATAAAGCGATAATAATATAGGCCGCATACAATCCTAATTCTTTCCATGGGAAGGACGACTGTTGTAATGCTCCAAACCATTTCTCATGAATTTTTTGTTGCTGGCCAGTATTTCTAAGGATGGCTAAGCCTTCATTGAAAATAGCAATTAGCTCTTCATTTTTTTGCAAAGCACCATAACTTAAACGTTGACCTGATATTGGACTCGCTATGGCATGAATATTATTAAGCTTCATCTCTTTGCTGAGATAAAGGCTGGGGGAGTTTGCTGTTAATGCGTAATCATGTTTACCTGAAGCAAGTAAGCGTAACGCTTCTTCATGAGTCTTAACGGGAATAATGATGGCTTGAATATTATTATCAAGAAGGTATTCATGCATGATGCTAGCATTTTGAACTATTACTTCTTTGTTTTTAAGTTGCGAAACATCATTAATTGAAGGGGAGTTTTTGCGGGCGAATATTGAGTAATTAATTATAGAGTGTGGAGAAGAAAAGAGGATGTTCTGCGCTCGTTCATCTGAGTAAGCTATTCCTTGAAGTATGTCAAAATGACCAGAGTGCAAGCCTTTTAATATGCTTTGCCAATCTGCCATTTCGATTTCGACATGAACACCCATTACTTCCGCAATGGCTTTTGTTAATTCAACGGTATAACCCGTTGGTTCTCCATCTTCACCAGCAAATTCGTAGGGTGGAAAGTTGTAATCAGCTCCCACTGAAATCATTCTTTTTCCAGAGTGTCCTGTAAAGCTATCTTCTGCGGATAGCTCGCTAGAAAGTGTTGCTAGGCTTAGAAAAAAGCAAAGTAAAAAGACAAGCTTGTGTATTTTTAAAAGGCTTTGCATGTAGAGAAAATCTTCTTTTATGAATGTTATTGAGGCGAATACTAACGGTATCGGCTCAATAAAAAAAGCGCGAAAAATGGAATAGGAAAAGGCGACAGGGTTAATTTTTTGAGTGATATAACAAAAGTTATATCCATAGCTTTTGTTATTAAGTGCATTGAATGTGCTTGTTTCACATGGTTTAGCTGACAATTTCTTTGCACTTCTAATCTTTCTATAACTTAAGTTATAGATTTTAGTAGCAAGTAAATAGACGTATTTATTGGGTTATTTTATTATTTATCAATAACTTAGGGTTTTATTTAAAACTTGGCATTTATTTTGCGATTAGATCCTCGCTACATGACATTATTTTAAATACCGGAATGCTTGAGGATTCTATGATAATTAAAAAAACACTATTTAAAGCTTTGCTTGTACCTGCTATTGCAGGCGCTTCCATGTTATCTATGGCGGACACTCAGTTTGTATCGATTGGTACTGGTGGTGTAACAGGTGTTTATTACCCAGCAGGTGGTTCTATCTGCCGTATGTTAAACAAGGATCGTAAAGAGCATGGTATTCGTTGCTCTGTCGAGTCGACTGGTGGTTCTGGTTACAACGTAAACAGTATCCGTTCTGGCGAGTTGGAGTTTGGTGTTGCTCAATCAGATGTTCAAACGGCAGCGTTAGAAGGGACTGGTCAGTTCGAGGGCAATCCTTTCCCTGAATTGCGTTCTGTTTTTTCTTTGCACCCTGAGCCTATTCACTTAATGGCTCGTGCAGATTCAGGTATCAAAACATTTGATGACCTTGCTGGGAAGCGTGTAAATATTGGTAATCCAGGTTCAGGTAATCGTTCTATGATGGAACTATTAATGGCTGAAAAAGGTTGGACGACCGAAGACTTTTCTATTGCTGCAGAGTTAAAAGCGTCTGAGCAAGCACAAGGTATTTGTGATGATAAATTTGATGTGACTATCTACGTATCTGGTCTTCCAAATGGTGTCGCACAAGAAGCAACAACGACTTGTGACGTCAAGTTGATCCCAATGACTGATCCTGCATCACTTGCGGTTATTCAAAAGAACAGTGCATTTTCACAAGCGGTTATTCCTGCTGGTATGTACACTGGAAACGACCAAGATGTTCTAACATTTGGTCCTAAAGCAACGATTGTTACGTCAGCAAATGTATCTGATGAAGCGGTTTATCAACTAACTAAATCCGTCTTTGAAAATCTAGATTCTTTCAAGCGATTACACCCTGCGTTTGCTCGCCTAGAGCCACTTGAAATGGTTCATACATCACTTGTTGCGCCATTACATCCAGGTGCTGTCCGTTATTACCGTGAAAACGGCTACATCAAGTAAGTATCTCTTTGCATGAATTTTCATGCACCTTGAATGAAGCACCAGTCATTTGACTGGTGCTTTTTGAGTTTTGCAATGAGTCGACACTGTGAAGTGTATGACTAGGAGTCTGTATGTCTATTAATACAACCACCTCAGCCTCACCAGATAAGTTAGAAGAGCTTGTCGCGGAAGCTGATACAGGTAAGCGTAATCCAACCGGAAAGATCTCTATCGGTTTGCTTTTTTTTGTACCACTCATGTGGTCGTTGTTTCAGCTATGGACAGGCTCGCCTTTGCCATCACAATTTGGCATAGGCTTTTTAAACGACACTCAATCTCGTGCTATTCATTTGGCTTTTGCTGTTTTTTTGGCTTTCTTAGCTTTCCCTGCTTTTAGTAAAAGTCCCACCCGTCATATCCCGTGGTTAGATTATATTTTGGCAGTTCTTGCGGCGGCATGTGCTTCGTATTTGTATTTTTTCTATGGTCAGTTAGCAATGCGTCCAGGGCTGCCAACCACAACAGACCTTGTTGTTTCTGCTATCGGTTTGATTCTGACTCTAGAGGCGGCTAGACGCTCTCTTGGGCCTGCTTTGATGCTAGTTGCTTTGTTTTTTCTGTTATATGTATTTTTTGGAGACAGTTCTGCTTTACCTGAGATACTTCGTTGGAAGGGGGCTTCTTTCGAAAAAGCCATGAACCATATGTGGCTAACCACAGAAGGTGTATTTGGTATTGCTTTAGGGGTTTCCTCTGGTTTTGTTTTCTTATTTGTGCTGTTTGGTGCCTTATTAAATCAAGCTGGTGCAGGTAATTATTTTATTAAAGTGGCGTTTGCTTTGCTTGGGCATATGCGCGGCGGTCCAGCAAAAGCGGCTGTTTTGTCATCTGCAATGACTGGTTTGATTTCTGGCTCTTCGATTGCCAATGTCGTGACGACGGGTACGTTTACAATTCCACTTATGAAAAAAGTGGGCTTTAGTGCTGAAAAAGCCGGAGCGGTAGAGGTTTCTTCCTCGGTAAACGGTGTCATTATGCCTCCAGTGATGGGTGCCGTGGCTTTCTTAATGGTGGAGTATGTAGGTATTCCATATATTGATGTCGTTAAGCACGCTTTTTTACCGGCTACTATTTCGTACATTGCCTTACTTTATATTGTGCATTTAGAGGCGCTTAAAGCGGATATGAAAGGCTTGCCTCGCTCTACACCTGCACGTACTTGGACGGCACAATTGATTCGTACAGGTATCGTTGTATCCAGCATGCTGATACTGGCAGGTATTTTGTACTATATCGTTTCGGCGATTAAGTGGCTGTTAGGGGACTTTTCAAATATTGGTTTGCTTGCGTTTGTGGTGATCGGTTATTTTGGTTTGTTGTATATCTCATCAAAATCTGATGACTTAGAAATTGACGCAAGTGATGAAGCAATAATTAAGTTGCCAATTTTCGCTGAAGTATACAAATCTGGTTTGTATTACCTCGTGCCATTGGTTGTGTTGGTGTGGTTTTTGATGGTTGAACGTAAGTCTCCAGGCTTGTCTGCTTTTTGGGCTTGTATGTTGATGGCATTTATTTTGATCACCCAGAAGCCTCTAAAAGCCTGGTTTCGTAAGCAAAAACACGTCGCTCAGCAGGCAAAGTCAGGTATTTTCGATTTAATCGAAGGCTTGAATACTGGTGCTCGTAACATGATTGGTATCGGTGTGGCGACAGCAACCGCAGGTATCATCGTGGGTACAGTTACTCTGACTGGTATCGGGCAAGTTATGGCGGAGTTCGTTGAGCTGGTATCTGGTGGAGTTTTAATCATCATGCTACTCATGGTTGCTCTTATTTCTTTGGTGCTTGGAATGGGCTTGCCAACCACAGCTAACTACATTGTTGTCTCGTCTTTAATGGCAAGTGTTGTTGTGGAGCTGGGAGCACAATCTGGTTTGATTGTTCCACTTATCGCGATTCACATGTTTGTGTTTTATTTTGGCATCATGGCCGATGTCACACCCCCTGTTGGTTTAGCATCCTTTGCGGCGGCGGCAGTATCAGGTGGCGATCCAATTAAGACTGGCTTCACGGCATTTTTCTACTCGATGAGAACTGCTCTGCTACCATTCTTATTCATTTTCAATACCGATTTGCTTTTGATTGATGTGACCTTTATTCAGGGTGTCGTTGTCTTTATTGTTTCCTTGGCAGCCATGCTAATTTTTGCTGCGGGTACGCAAGGGTATTTTATGGATCGAAGCAAATGGTATGAAAGTGCCGCGTTGCTATTGATTGCATTCACACTTTTCCGTCCCGGCTTTTGGCTTGATATGGTCGAGGCTCCATATAAAGAGCGTCCAACCCAAGAAATGTATAGCTACATTGATCAGCATCCTGCTTTAGATACACTAAGAATGTCGGTTGAAGGTGAAAATTTAGATGGTCGTTGGATTTCGAAAACGGTACATATGCCGCTATTAGGTCAAGGTGATGCAGCTGATAGGTTGCTCAACGGTGCTGGCATTGAATTGCGTGAAGAAGAGGGTAAATATCTGATCGACAATTTATCGTTTGGCAGTTATGCGGAACAGCAGAAGTTGGATTTTGATTGGGAAATAACACAATTTGAAGTAGATGCTGATCGACCTGCAAAAGAATGGTTCTTCATCCCCGCTTTTTTATTGGTTGTTTTAGTGGCTTGGCGCCAGCGTAAACGCAAGGCGAAGTCTTTGTAATCGGATGGTTATTTATATCTACTTCTATTGTCCCTGAAGTTGATATTGGCCGGTTGCGGTAACGCTCCCGGCCTCTTTATAATTGTTACACTTGCTTTTGAATCAACGCGACTGTTTCGAAAGTAATACCACTCCAGCCATTTTCGATGAATTGACGAATATTTTGGTGATCTGTCGCCTCAGGATTTTCTAAAACATCGACACGGTAAAAATCACCAAATAAATTTAGGGTTTCGACTTCTGTTAGTTGGTGAATAGATCCGAAAGAAAAAACCTTACAAGAACCATTGTTTTCATTAATGCCATTGGTCTGCTTGCCATTAGAAAACGCAGCAGGCGTGAAATCGTATTCACGCTCAATCACATCAATCACTTCTTTAAATTGTACTTGCTCAGGTGTGCTCTTGATTTTTTCTATGAGCGTTTGAGTACTTAGCATTGGGACTCCGTTTGATATATAAGATTTATTTTTTTGGCATTATTACGTTATTTCAAAAGATTAATGTTCAGTAGTTGGCTCGGCATATCGAACCGTAACCTTGAAGCAAATAAAAGCAATTATGCCACAAGCGGCAATGGTGCCAAGCATTGGAACAAAAGTGCCATTGTGAAGGATACTGATCACAGCGCCGCCTAAGGCGCCAAAGGCAAACCGTGATGTTCCTGCTAATGCAGTCACACTGCCATTATGGCTGCCTGCATGCTTCAAAGCGCCCGCCATAAACCCACTACCTAATATGCCCATTGGCCCCATAAATAGCATGCTGGAAATAATAATCAGCCAAAGTGGTGGATGACTAAAAAAGCTTAAGACAATCATTAACGCTGAGGCTGTTAGGGGAATATAAATTGCGTACTTAGAGAGAACTTCGGTACCAAGCTTTTCAACATAACGACCATTAATGGTTGAGGCTAGCATCATAGAAATGACGTTCAAGCCAACTAAGAAACCAAAATTAGCAGGATCAACGTCATATATTTCAATATACACAAAGGAGCAGCCAGTGATAAAACTCATCATACCTGCAAAGTAAAAGGCAGAAGCTCCGATATAACCCATCACAGAGCGGTTTTTGATCAAGGTAATATAGTTTCTAATCGCATTGCCAAATGAGAAGGGCGTGCGCTTTTCAACCGGCAAGGTCTCTGGGATGGTACGAAGAAATAACACGATGGCGATAATGGCTAAGATGCCCAGCATAACGAAGATGTAGTGCCAATTTAAAATAATGAGAATGGCGCCACCGATAATAGGTGCCGCTAAAGGTGCTAATGCCATTACTAGCATGATCATCGACATGGCTTTGGCAAATTGATTGATCGACATACCATCTTTGACTAAGGCCGGAACGCACACAGCAACAGCCGCACCGCCCAAGGCTTGAATTGCGCGCCCAGTCATTAGCATTTCATAGCTTTGAGTCAAGGCACAGATAAAGCTGCCAATGGCAAAAACAACCAAACCACCGACGACGACTTTGCGTCGGCCAATTGCATCAGAAATAGGGCCAAAAAGAATCTGTAGAAAAGCGAACACCAGCAAATAGATGCTTAGCGTCATCTGGATGAGGCCTATGTCTGTATTTAGGCTTTTAGAAATCGTTGGAATACTGGGCAAGTAAGCATCAATCGCCAACGGTGTAAGCCCAGATAAAAGACCGAGTACTAAAATAATAGGAAATGTGAGTTTCATGCTTCAACTTAAAGAGTAGGTTAGTCGGTTTTATCGAGTAGAAATCATAAACCAGTAATAGGGCGATAATTATAATAGGTTTACACTTCGTCGTTTAGTTTAATTGTGCAAGTACTGAGTAAAACCCAATAGGCTACAATTCAGAAAGACTATCTTTTCTGGTTTTCATTTATGGAACGTGGTTCAATTTCGCCTCTATTTCTAATGGACAGGAAGTTTTTTGTCCAGTACGACACTTATTTTCGCTATGTTTTTCTTGATAGTGTCTATTTTAAAGTTCGATAAGGAAGATCATGTTACGTTTTTTTGAAAAATGGGTGCCGGCTTATCCCGATATAGAAGCTGTGCAAGCACCAAAAACGCTGTTTGCTTTTTGTCGTTACTACTCAAGAGGAGTGGAGCTTCCGCTGCTGTTGATGTCTATTTTAACGGCTGCCATCGCCAT
The DNA here is from genome assembly GCF_002792415.1 of Marinomonas sp. BSi20584. NCBI lineage: Bacteria > Pseudomonadati > Pseudomonadota > Gammaproteobacteria > Oceanospirillales > Oceanospirillaceae > Marinomonas > Marinomonas sp. BSi20584. The sequence continues at coordinate 64,018 of NZ_KZ454889.1, read as the reverse complement.
TTTAGAAGTGACCTTATTCAGCTTTATGGGGCAGTTGGTAGATTGGTTGATTAATAAGAATCCAGACACCTTTTTTGCTGAGGAAAGTACGCACTTATTAATGATGTCTTTGATGATTCTGGTGGCGATGCCATTAGTAACTTTTTTTCATTCGGCGATTATTCATCAGACGCTTTTGGGTAATTACCCAATGCGGATTCGTTGGCTGTCTCATCATTATATTTTGCGTCAAAGTATGTCGTTTTTTCAGGATGAGTTTGCTGGGCGTATCTCTACTAAGGTAATGCAAACCTCACTTGCGGTTCGTGAAACCGTGATGAAATTGCTCGATGTTTTGGTTTACATCGGCGTGTATTTTATCTCTATGGTGGTATTAATTGCTAAAGCAGACTATCGCTTGATGATTCCAATGTTAGGCTGGTTGGTTTGCTATGTATTGCTGCAAATGTATTTTGTTCCTAAATTGAAAAAAATATCAGCAGAACAGGCAGATGCACGCTCCACTATGACTGGGCGAGTCGTCGACAGCTACAGCAATATTTCAACCGTTAAGCTTTTTTCTCATCATCAGCGTGAAGCGGATTATGCAAAAGACGGCATGGATGGTTTCTTGCAGACGGTTTACAAGCAAATGCGCTTGGTCACTATGCTTAGTGTAGGTGTGCAAACTTGTAACTATGTGTTGGCATTTTCTGTTGCGGCTTTGTCTATTTGGTTATGGACAGGCAGCATTATTAGTGTTGGTGCAATTGCTATTGCGGTGAGTTTGGCGCTTAGGCTAAACGGTATGTCCCAATGGATTATGTGGGAAATCAGTGCGCTATTTGAAAACATCGGCATGGTTAACGATGGCATGAAAACACTGTCTCGACCTATCGAGATAGAAGACAAGCCAAACGCGCCAGCGCTTTCAGTTCCACATGGTCTTATTGAATACGATGCGGTCAATTTTCACTATGGTAAGCAAGACAGTAAGGTCATTGAGAACCTTGTCTTGTCTATAAAAGCTGGTGAAAAGGTCGGCCTTGTCGGTCGCTCTGGTGCCGGTAAGTCAACGATTGTTAATTTATTGATGCGTTTCCATGACATTGAATCAGGTCAAATTCGAATTGATGGACAAGACATCAGTGCTGTTCAGCAAGATTCGTTACGTGGTCAAATTGGTATGGTGACTCAGGACACGTCTTTACTGCACAGAACGGTTCGCGAGAACTTGCTTTATGGTCGCCCTGATGCAACGGAAGAAGAAATGATAGCTGCAGCTAAGCAAGCAGAAGCTCATGACTTTATTCAAGACTTAACCGATCCGTTTGGTAATGCAGGTTACGATGCCATGGTCGGTGAGCGTGGTATCAAGCTTTCCGGTGGTCAGCGTCAACGTATTGCCATTGCGCGAGTCTTGTTAAAAGATGCGCCTTTGTTGATTCTAGATGAAGCAACATCTGCATTGGACTCTGAAGTAGAAGCTGCAATTCAAGAGAGTTTGTACAAACTGATGCAAGGTAAAACCGTTATCGCTATTGCTCACCGCTTGTCGACCATTGCCGCAATGGATCGTTTGATTGTATTGGATAAAGGCAACATCGTTGAGCAGGGCAGTCATGAAGAATTGATTCAGCACGCTGGCATTTATGCATCGCTTTGGGCGCATCAAACTGGTGGTTTTTTAGCGGAAGACATTGATCTAGAAGATGTTGAATCAGACAGTGTTAAACCAGAAAAAACCACCAGCTAGTCGTTACTGTAAAATGTTTAATTTAGGGAAGGGCGTATGACGTATTTTATTTTGTTTCTCGCTATCTTAGCTGAAGTCATTGCTACGACGGCTTTAAAGGCATCAGACTCCTTCACTAAATTAGGCCCAAGCATTGTATTGGTTGTCGGTTATGCCGTGGCTTTTTACTTGCTAACCATAGTTATGCGCTCTATGCCAACGGGCGTGACTTACGCGATTTGGTCTGGATTAGGTATCGTCTTGATTTCGGTATTTGGCTATCTGTTTAACAGTGAAAAGCTTGATTTGGCGGCTTGCATTGGAATGTCTTTGATTGTCGCCGGTGTGGTGGTGATTAATGTATTTTCTAAAACAGTAAGCCATTAATAAATAGCTGAATACTGGAAGCATAAAAAAACTCGCTGATGGATTTCAGCGAGTTTTTTTGTTTTAGGCGCCATTTTAAAGCAGTTCTAGGACTTAAAGAGCGTCTGCAATTTCTTTCACTTGCATTCTAAGACTTTGTAAGCCATTACCTGATAAGTACCAAAGCTTAGGCGATAAATAGGTGACTTTGATGGTGCCAGCACCTTGTGCTGCTAGCTCTACTTTTAATTCTGCAATATCTAGAGCGTTCTTGGTGTCGCCAATCGCAGCGCTACGGTCAACGATAAATAAAGTCGTTGGTTTCATCTCTGCAATATTGTTCACGCTAAGTGATGTAAATGTACGAGTGCCGCGTTTTTGTGGCGTTACATGAGACGGAACTTTTGATGCATCTAAGCCTAATAACTGAGTTGCTATAGGTTCATCTCGTAATCCGAAAGAACCATTGTTATGCGTCACAACCAGAATAGTCGGATTGTCTTTAATGTCCGCTTTTGTCGATTCGATGTCTGTGTTTAATTCCGCAAGCGCTGTATCCGCAGCGTTTTTGGCGTTAAATAAAGTCGCGATTGAGGTGACGTTTGCACTGAAGCTTTCCCAGTAGTTGTCACCAAAAGCTTCAACTTGTTGAACTTTACCTATAGCCTCTAGGGCGCTCTTTTGGCCTGCTTGGCGACCTGTGATCACAATAAGATCTGGGTTGAGAGTTTTGATTGCTTCTAGATCTGGTGTTTTTAAACCGCCCACATCAGTGTACCGAGCATCATTAAATTGCTTAAGGTAGTCTGGAAGTACTTGTTTAGGTACTCCAACCACGTAGCTTTCTAAACCTAGAGAGGCAATGGTATCTAAACTGCCAAGGTCAAAAATCGCAGCTTTAGGCAATTGCGTTTCTGCAGTGGATAGCTGGCTGAAGGCGACCAATGTTCCGATGGCTAGGATTTTTCTTAAATTCATCATGTTCACAATTACCTATGTCTTAAATAAAAAGAGCTTGAAATAAAAATAACCATTATCAATGGCTGATAATGGTTATCATTGTCTCATTTTTATCGGCAGGTTTTGCGGCTATAACCTAGTACGGTGTGTTGCTAAACATGAAACGAAAACTAACTGCTTTTGAGCTTACTGTTCTTGTTAGCAAGCCAAACGAACTGATAGGGCATTAAAGTGACTTTGCCTAAATGGTCTTCGTATACTTGTTCTGATACTAAATCTGTCCAGTCATCGGTGGCTATTAGGTTAAGTTCAGACAAGTTAAAATTTTGCGGTTGGTCTGTCATATTATAAACAGCAAACAAGCTTTGTCTTCTGTCTAGGCTTTGACGCCAGAAGGCAAAGAGGTTTTCACCCATGTGCAGCACGTACTGAGTTGCATTTGGGTGAAAAGCTGGCTGTGCTCGACGTATTTGAATTAATTTCGTTACGCTTTGGAATACTTTCTGATGATGGGTTGGCGTGTTTAGAACATGATCTAAATCTTCCATGTCCCAAATATGACGGTTTATTGAGCGAAATTGGCCGGTATTGTCTACGCGTTCTAAATCGTTTTCTGTGCCAAATAAACTATGAATATAAAAAGCGGGTACGCCTTCAAGTGCCATCATTACACCAGCGGCGCAAAGGAAGCGAGCAAACTGCCATTTATCTGGGCCGTGTAGTGCTGATCCTGATAAGGCATTCCATAGGCTGATATTGATTTCATAAGGCTTAGCTTCGCCTTGCGGCGTAGTGCGTGAGCTTATTTTGCCGCCAAAGCGCTTCATAGTATTGATCAGCGTTTCCAGTTCCCACTCCGAAAGTAAGCCTTCCGTTGGGCGCAAGCCAATACCATCATGGGAAGCAAGGAAATTTAAATAGGTTGTACCTTGCTGAGCCGGTGCCATACTCATTAACCATTGTTTTAAATGGCTACTGTTTCCGGTCACCAAGCTATTGATGAGCAACGGCGGTAAAGAGAAGTTGTAAATTAAATGAGCTTCGTTGGCATTACCAAAGTAGGTTAAATTTTCCTGATTGGGTATGTTGGTTTCAGTGATGATCACGGAATCTGGCGCGTAATGCTCAATCATTAAGCGTAATAAACGAATGATTTCGTGGGTTTGTGGCAAGTTGATACAAGAGGTGCCTGGGATCTTCCACAGAAACGCCACGGCATCCAAACGAAACCAACGAATGCCTTTTTCTAGATACAAACGAATAATGCGCAGGAACTCTAATAGAACGACGGGGTTCTCAAAGTTCAAATCGATCTGATCGTGACTAAAAGTACACCAAACGTGTTTTTCACCGTTCTTAGTTTGTATTTCTCGTAATAATGGCGACGTTCTAGGGCGAACCACAGCACTTAAATCTGCATTTGGATCGGCTTCATAAAAGAAACTCGCGCCCGGTTCAACGCCAGCTTTGTAATTTTCAAACCACATGCTTCGGCTTGAACAATGGTTAATAACCAAATCGCCCATTACTTTAAAATCTTTCGAAAGATTCACGACATCGGCCCAGCGTCCGCAGGATGGATTGACGGTTGTGTAATCCATCACACTAAAACCATCGTCCGAGCTATAAGGAAAAAACGGCAGTAGGTGAACAGCGGAAATACAATCAGACAATTTGCTTTTTACAAATTTGTGCAGGGTTTCCAACGGCGCTTCTTCTTTTCTGCGCAAGGTGTCTGCATAGGTAATTAGCATAATGTCAGATTGGTCCCATAGGTTTCTATGGGGGCGAGGAGACTCAGTTGACGGATCTAGATTAAATGTGGCTAAACACTTTGCCGCCAAATTTTTATTGTCCAAGCTTGGGTAAATGACTTGCAAATGAGCGATTAAGCGCTGTTCTAGATGCGACAAAGGAGCATTTTCCATGTTTACCTACCTGTCTTTTTAGTGATTGAAAAGCAACGTAGTAACGTTCAACTTAGCAAAAAGATTACTTTAAGGGCCAGTTCTTTTTTTGACCGATCTTTTATCCAGAGTTCTTTTATCTAGAGCCTTAATTATTTTTTAGGACCATATTGGGCCATATCCAATTCGACGGCTTGAGCAAGCTGATTCATCACACCAGGAAAAGCACTCACAACGCGGTTCCAACTAGGTATGAAAGGCGTCTCCATCGGGTTGTCTAAATACTGGTTACCAGCTTTCATGATGTTACTGGCGAAGAGTTCGACAGCTTGCTCTTCTGTATGAACATCTAATTTTAGACCATTGATTTCAGCATCGTTGCGGTAAGTCTCGATAAAGTCGAGTGCAACACGATAATAGGTAGCTTTGATCGTACGGAAAGTTTCTTGGTTGAAAATAGTGCCGTTAGTCGCCAGCTTTCTGAAAATAGCTTTAGTAATGTCGATGGACATTTTAGACAGACCACCATCGTCATTATCGGCAGACAAGTCTTGGTGTTTGTGATCATAAATGTCAGCGATATCCACCTGACACAAACGGTTGGTAGAGTAGTTACGGTACATTTCACTTAGTACACCAATCTCCAATCCCCAGTCACTCGGGATGCGCAAATCGGTCATTACATCGCGGCGAAAAGAAAACTCACCTGCCAGAGGATAGCGATAGCTGTCTAAGTAATCTAAGTAATCCAAATGCCCAAAGACTTTTTTTAGCGAGCATAATAATGGCGTGACCAATAAACGGCTCACGCGGCCATTCATTTTTCCATTAGCTGCACGAGCGTAAAAGCCTTTACAAAATTCGTAGTTAAAATTCGGGTTAGCAACCGGATAAATAAGACGAGCCAGCAGTTCTCTGTCATAAGTGACGATATCGCAATCGTGCATGGCGATAGATTCCGCTTTACCTGCGGCGAGGTTGTAACCCATGCAAAACCAAACATTGCGGCCTTTGCCCGGATCGGATGGCGACAGGTGTTCGCCTTTTAGTACGCTGTCGATTTCTCGTAGGCGAGGGCCGTCATTCCAAAGTACTTTAACGTTTTGCGGTAATACGCTGAAAAACTCTAATGCGTGTCGGTACTGGTCTTCTGTTGCTCGGTCTAAGCCAATAACAATTTCAGACAAGTAGGGAACTTGCTGTAAATGTTTAAGGATATTCGGCATGGCGTCTGTTTCCAGCTCGGAATACAGACAAGGAAGGATAAGAGACATTGGGCGTGTTTTAGCAAACTCACACAGCTCTTTTTCCATTTCTTCTAACGGGCGGTGCGCCAAGTTGTGAAGTGTGGTGATGATACCGTTTTGATGAAAGTCGCCCATAGTTGTTCTCCTGATATTTTTATAATAACTGTTAGTAGTGTCTTCTCTTTATGTCGTTAAAAAGTGCCTTTACAAAATGCCTTGTTGAATCAAAACTTTGTTGATTGCTTGTGCCCAGCCTTCTGGTCCATACGCGTCGCTAAGCCAAGCATCGCAACGATTTGGGATTTCTGGTGGCGCATGAACAGGTGAGCGAATTACGACTGGAATGTCAGCCTTGCTCAACATACCTACGTCGTTTTCACCATCGCCTAATGCCATGGTGGTAACGTCTTCGTCGCTTTGTTGTTCATACAATTCTTTGAGCCATAACATGGCGTTTGCCTTATCACAGTGCTCGCCCATCAGATGAGCGAAGCGGCCGCCTTTCTGAATTTGCACGCCAAATGGTGCAAGGTCGTCGCGTAATGCATTAAGAGCCAGGTTAGAATCGGTCCAAACTATAGGCTCGGTAAATTCTCGTTGCATGGCTTGCTTGGCGTTTTCTTCACTTAAGCCAGTGATAGAAACCAGTTCTTGCCATGTCATCTCACTGAAGCGTCTGAAGGTGTATTGCTCTTGTTTATCATTGGTTAGTTCTATTAATTCGTCGCGCCTTGGGCCGAATGACTTGCGCCAATACTCACCGCAGTCCTCTAAAGTTTCGTCTGTAGAGAGGGCTAAATTCTTCGGGATATAAACAGCAGAGCCGTTTTCCACGATAAAAGCGTCTTGGTGGTTGAGCTCTTGTCTAAGAGACACAAGCTCAACAAAAGTCTTGCTGGTGTTGATCACGCAAGGAATAGAAAAAGTCTTCAGCGACTGTAAGGCCGCCAGTGCTGGTTTGAAACTGTATGTGTGATGATCGAGTAATGTGCCATCCAAATCGGTAAAAATTAAAAGCGTTGTCATGTCGATTCCTTTTTGGGTCCATCAAAATACCGCTGGTGGACGTTAGTATAAGTCTTGCAAATCTGGTGCCAGTGCGTAAAAGTGGCTTTTTCCTTATGAGGTACATGCCTAAGATTAACTAGGCTATGGAACAAATAGATGACAAGTTTGCTACGTTTATGTGTCTTTGTGATTCTGGCTTTGTTGGCGTTCGCGGCGAACTCTGTTTTGTGTCGTCTGGCGCTTAACGATGGACTTATCGATCCGGCTCAATTCACCACATGGCGCTTGCTTAGCGGAGCCGCTACCTTGGTTTTGCTCTGTGTGTTTCAAGGTCTCAAGCATCAGCGCAATGATTTGAAAATAGCGTGGTTAGAAGGTAGCTGGTTATCGGCCTTTGCGTTGTTTATTTATGCCTTGGGTTTTTCCTATGCCTACGTGACGTTATCGACCGGAATGGGCGCCTTAATACTCTTTGGTGCCGTACAACTGACCTTGATCTTATTTGCCGTATGGGCAGGACAGAAGCTGGTTTGGTTGGAATGGTTAGGGCTGGCGATAGCCTTTGCTGGCTTTGTCTATTTAGTGCTTCCTACTTTGTCGTCTCCCTCTTTGCTTGGCTTTGTCTTAATGACGCTAGCAGGCGTGGCATGGGGGTTGTACACCTGGCGAGGCAAAATCTCGGCTAAGCCTTTGTTTGCCACCACATCTAACTTCGTTCGAACTATTCCCATATTACTGATTGCCTTGGTCATTCTTCATCTCAATGCTGAGCAGTCACAGAGCGCACAACTTGAAGGCGTTATTTTAGCGGTCACTTCTGGCGCTATTATGTCTGGTCTTGGTTACGCCATCTGGTACGCCGTCTTGCCTTATCTTAGTGCTTCCATGGCTGCCGTGTTACAGCTACTCGTTCCTATCATTGCCACAATAGGAGGCGTAGTTTTTGCCAATGAATCCATAACTTTACACCTCGTCATAGCCACGTTAAGCGTCCTAGGTGGCGTATTACTCGTTATTATTGCAAGAAAACGAACACCTAAAAACGCCTAGTTTTGGTGCATTTTTATCTCAATGCGCCATAATCGACTGGTTTATTGATTGAAAATTGATCGTTGTTTTAGTCCGACAATGTAATTATTCCCTCCCCTTATGTCTTCCAAGGGGAGGGCTAGGGAGGGGTTATTACTTCGGCTCTTCGGGGCTTTGACCCTGACTTCCACCTTGGCGCTTGGAGTAAACCAAACACCACCGCTCGACACTGTCGTTTGACCTCGCTCTTGGCGTTTGCTTTGCTCCTCGCTGCTGAACATAAACACCCTCACTCGTAGGGCACGATGAGCGAAGCGTGATCTGCCGCGAAAGCGCAGCTTTCTTTTGGATGCAGATCATTATTTATATTGAATACGATAAGAACAAAAGTAAAAAAGTGGGTAGATAAGCAATTAGACATGTACGAGCGACGAACCAAGGAAGACAGTGAAAAAACAGCGGAATCAAGTTGCTCATGCCCTGCTTGTGGAAAGCGTGCCGTTGTTTATCTTGGCGATGTATCTGAGAGTAAGGTGACAGAACGGCTTCGAATCATGCTGCCATGGGACAATGGCAGTTAGCGTTAGCACACGTAGAGATCAGAGTATAAAAACAGATCAGGTCATAAGGCCTGAGGGAATCGCTTGCCTCACGGGTCAAATCGCGCTACAAAAGATCAAATAAAGAACCAACCAACATAGCGGTGATCAAAGACCACCTGAAGCTACATAGTCCAAACAGACTTTGGTATTGAGCGAGTTATATAACAGGGAAGTCCTACCATGAAAAAAGCAAATCCCCTATATAGACAACGCAGCCGTTCAACAGTGGGTTATAGCCGCAGCTACGCTGTCGTATAACCCTTAATTGTTATGAGTAAAAGGATTTAACCTTGAGCATGCATTCCCAAAATTTTTTAAAGAAAAGATACATCTTGGAAGACATAGAATTAAATGATTATGTTATAGAGGCAATTTATTTTCTAGAGAGTACGGATGAATTCGTAAGAGCTTCAGAGAAAGAAAATCTAGCAAATATTTCTAAAAAAACATATTGGCCAATAATGCATGATATGTATGAGAGAAGTTATGAATACGTATGTGGTTCGTTAAGTCTTTTTATTATTGAGCAACTACAATCTTGTGAAGCCTCTTGCAGAACAGCTATTGAAGGGGCTGTAAATCTCCACTATGTTAGCTTGGAAGATAGTTTAGGGAAGATTATTTCATATTTTAAAAATCATTTTGAGGTGGAGTTGAAGCAAAATATAAGTTGGAAATCCACCGTTGATATTTCAAATGTTGATGAAAGCATAAAAAATCACTACTGAGATTTAATTGAGAATAAAAATAATGCGTTGAGCGATTATGAGGCTGTTTTAAAACGTGCAATGTTAGCCCAAGGAGTTAATATCGATAATTACGATGCAAAATGGCCAAGTGCATTCGATAGATTTCGACTAATTAATGATGAAATAGGTTATAGAACAATATACACAGCTTTGTGTTCACAATCCCACAATGACCCTGAAGATCTCCTCAATCAATTGCTATGCCGTTCTTTAAATCATGATGGTTTTACATCTGCTAAAAAAGCAGAACAATACTTTTTTTCGTTATATATGATCCTGCAAGCTATCAAATATCATGTTATGGCAAGTGCAATGTATCTCGGAAAATTAGAGATTTCATGCGAAGTGCTTGCTTTAAAATGCAATGAAATTTTAGATTTAATAGAGAGCTCTCAACAACATAAAGACAGTTTATTAACTGAATTATCGGAGTGATTTTACTCATAATAAACGCATTAAGGGGGGCGCAAAAAGCTTGGCTGCGCTGATTCTTCACTTAGTATAGCTAAGCTTTATTGCGCCACTTAGGCGCACGTTATACGGAGCATTTACCAAGCCACCCATCTCTAGAAGTCAGTCGTATCAAGGAAATAACGCAGTTGGCAATGCCGTAAGTGTGGTGTTAAATTTCTAAAGATTATTTGATGTCTGTTGAGGGTACAGTGGTACAAGAACGAGAAGAGAGCCAAAAAATAAAGCTTGTCACAGCTGAGCCGAGCGGTCTCACCGAGTTTAAATTGGCGTTGCAGGATTCTTTCCGTGTGGCGGCAGAGGCTGATTTTGGGCATCCGCTTGAAGAGCCGATTCCCTCTGATGATGATATTGAAAAGTCATTCAACACCACGGGAGCCGTGATTTACTGGATCATGGAAGACGAGCAACATGTTGGTGGCGCTGTTTTGGTGATAGACCCAATCAGCGGTCGGAACAACTTATCACTTTTCTTCATTGCGACCAGTCAACAAAGCCGAGGTTTGGGTTTGAAGGCTTGGAAAGCGATTGAGCAAGAATTCCCGTTTACTAAAGTCTGGGAAACAGTTACACCCTATTTCGAGAAAAGAAATATTCATTTTTACGTAAACAGGTGCGGTTTCAAGATTGTCGATTTTTATAACCGAAACCATCCAGACCCTCACCAGGATTCACGCCAAATTCATGATGAGGAAGATGACGATGAGATGTTTAGATTTGAGAAGATAATGGATAACACAGACGAAATTAACAAGAATTAGTAAGCTACCTCTGAAAACGAGTCATATGATCGTGGTGACTTGACATCTTATCTCTCAGGTGAAGTGTGTAGAGGCTTAGCTAATGGATAAGTGATGATAGATAGTTCTATTGTGTGTGATAAGACATTAGCACTAAAAGGTTTAGAATGATAAAGGTTAAGAACAAGCTCACTCCGGCCCAAAAGAAAAGAAAGAAAGTCTCAAAGGCAGAGTGTCGAAAGAAGTATCAGGGCATCTTTATAAATGGCAAGCAAGTCAGGATAAAGCGACCACTAACAGTTGACGGCTTACCTGTAGAGCAATTTATAGAAAATAATGCCGACCCGATTTGGCTTCACCAGAACGAATTGTGGGAGCTGATACCTACTTCTGAACTCGGCTCGATGATTGAATTAAAAACAGAAGAAGAGGAAAACGGGATACCGTTTTAATTTTAGATTCGAAGGCTTTTGCCAGAAGCATTGCAAGGCTTATATAATTATGGTCGTTCAACAGGAGGTTATAGTTGAGGTTACGTCACTGTATAACCCTTAATCTTGATGTCATTTGAATTAGAGAGTAGCAAAGTGCCAGATAGTATAGAAATTGAGATCACTGGCAGAGAAGCCAGTCTGATCTTAAAGTACGGATACCCTTTTCCTGAACACGCGATTGTCTTTAAGAAGGCTGCTGGTAAGGACGGGTTTCATCGAGTGACAATTGGAAAATTCTGGCTAGAGATGATAGTTGGTGACCTATGTAGGTCAATAAAAGAAGTGCGAAGTTTGTCATTACGAGAGGAATTGGACGCTCTGTGTGAATGCCTAGAAAATGCAATGAGGAACTCCAATTCCAACGGTTTTTACCTAATATAAAAATGTCAAGCATGTGATGTTGAACTCTATATAACCTATGATTCAGTTTTAGCACTCTATTTAATAAGGAGAACACTGTGGATATAGATGAAGACAAAATCGATGACGCAGCCCTCGCTCTTTTTTATCTTACTTTGCATGATGATTTTGGCCATGCTTGGAAGCAAATTGATTGGAGTATAACCAATAGACTGCATGAAAAGGGTTATATTCATAATCCAGTTGGTAAATCTAAATCGGTGACATTAACCGAGGAAGGGGTGGCGAAATCAGAGGCGTTGTTTACAGCGCTTTTCACTAAGGGCGCCAGAAAGTGAAATAGGTTGTAGGTAAAAAATGGACACTTTAGTCGTGTCCGTTTTTTATTGTATTTTTAACACTCCACATGGATCAATATCGAGTGTAGACTTTGAGGGAAGCAAAGGAGAGGATTATGAATAATTCACTTAAACAAATCGAAGAGCAGGCATTAAACCTGAGTCCAGAGGAAAGGGCTAAGTTGGCTGAGTTTATGCTGGAGTCACTGAATGCACCTCTCGCTGACATTGAATCAGCGTGGAGTCAGGAGATTGAGCTGCGCGTTGCTGCATATGATCGTGGTGACTTGTCATCCTATGCTGCAGAGGATGTGTTTGCAGAAGCGAAGCTCACTACTAAGTGATGAAAGCTAAGTTCATTGCGCCTGCAAGGCGAGAGTTTCTCAAAGAAGTGATGTATTACAACGAGCAAGAGGTTGGTCTTGGTGCGGCTTTTGCTCAAGAAGTTGAAGATGCTGTAGCTAGGGCTTTAGCTTTTCCTGATTCTGGATCATCCGCCTCAAAAAGCACTAAGCGAGTATTTGTAAATCGATTTCCCTTTTCTATTGTGTATCGCCAAGATAATCAAGGTATTGTTATTTTTGCAGTTGCGCATCACTCCCGACTTCCTGAATATTGGGCGTCGCGCCTTTAATTTTTTATCTTAGAATTAGTCGTCACTCTCGGTTAAGCAAAGTGACGACTGACAAATAGTAGCTCGATCATCTAGTCGTTGGAATTAAGTTCAAGCTTCAGGAATGTGTTCTGAAAGCGCTGCATAAGCCACGGTGAAAGCGCCTTCTTGGAATGCGCGTAAGCCTGTTGCTTTGAAGGGGATTGGCATTGGGTTGTGTTGCAAGATGTCTTTGGTTTTTGCGCCGCTGAACAAATCTACTTCAACCGTATTAATCAATTGGATAGCCGCTTCAATTTTAAAACCTACCGCGCCGCCGGCGAATTTGCCTTTTGTTGGGCGTTCACGAATAACGGCTCTTTTCACTTTGTAATCTTCAAACAATTTTTTCAGCATGAACTGAAATTTACGTACGCTTTCGCTGTCGTTTGGGTTGTTAAGTGTGTGTCGAGTTTGGCGACAATCGGCGATTTGAAACAATCCGTCTTGTTTAGACAGAAGGCAAAGAATCACTTCGCTGCCTTTAATTTCGATACCACAAGTAATCATAACGAGGTCCTGAATAGGGAATTTCGCGCATTATCGCACAATTAATTCCTATCTCGTACAGTTAACAGGTATCTCGCACATAGTTAACAGGTATTTCGCAGAGTAAAAAATACTGCTTGTTGAAATGGAAACCAGTCAGATCTAAGGCGAAAGTGAAAGCTTGTGGTTTATTACACTCTTTTCATTTTGCTGTCTCTCATTTCTTAAAGGGATATTGTACTATTTCAAAATATTATTTTGTTAAAATGCAAATCACGATATTTTCTACTGTAAAAGTGTAAATATATGCTTTTTGCCCTAGAGATGTTTTTTCAATATTGACCACTTTTTTTAATTATAACTAACATAGGCCGCATAAAATGACTGCTTCATCGCCAATGGGCATTCCTCGTCCCCAGGTGAAATCTTTAGACGAAATTCTTCCTCACGAACCTTTGTTAATGATGGGCGCGGGCCCTGTTCCTATTCCTGAGCGTGTCGCCAAGGCCAATTCTGTGGTGATTAACCACCTTGGTAGTGTGATGGCGCAGGTTATTGGGCAAGTTAAAACAATGGCGCGTTATGTGTTTCAAACAGAGTCTAAATGGGTACTTGGTGTAGCAGGACCAGCGTCAGCCGCGATGGAAATGGCGGTAGCCAATCTATTGCAACCAGGCGAACGTATTTTATGTATTAATAATGGCTTCTTTAGTCATCGTATGGCGGAAATGGCGACGCGTATTGGCGCCGATGTTCATGAGTTGCACGTTGGAGTTCATGAAGCGGCGAATCCAGAGCGTGTTCGTAAAGCCATCGAAGAAACACGTCCAAAAGTATTAACGCTGGTGCAAGGTGAAACATCGAATACTGTGTTTAACCATTCATTAGAGGAAATCACCAAGATCGCTAAATCTTATGGTTGTTTGGTGGTTGTAGATGCAGTTTGTACGTTAAGTACTATGCCGCTGAAGATGGATGCGTGGCAAGTAGACGTAGTTATCACGGGTGGGCAAAAAGGCTTGTCGTCCATTCCGGGTGTATCGCTTTTGGTGTTTTCTAATGAAGCATGGGCGGCAGTTAAGAGTCGTACCAAGCCAACGGCTCAATGGTGTTTTGATGCACAGTTAGCTGAGAATTTTTGGCACAACGATGGTTATCATTATACGGCGCCTGTTTCAGGCATCATGGCGTTACATGAAGCATTGAAATTGGTGTGTGATGAGACATTAGAAAATCGTTTTGCTCGTCATCTACGTTGTTCTAAAGCGTTGCAAGCGGGCATTGAAGGAATGGGATTAGAGTTATTTATTCCGCCAGCGTCGCGTTTAAACTCTGTGGTTGGTATTAATATTCCTGAAGGTCTAACAGCAGGGCAGATTTGCCGACATATTTCGGAAATGTACAGAGTTGAGATTGCTGGTTCATTTGGCCAGCCAATCGTTCGTATTGGTCAAATGGGCGAGCAGTGCCGTGAGCACAACTTGTTCCGTACCTTGCATGCCTTTGGCAGCACTATGCGTGACTTGGGTGTGAAAGTTGATCAGCCAAACGGTATGGCTGAAATGGAATCGTACCTGCAAAGTGTGCCACGCACGCTTTATCAAGTGGCTTAAAGACTAAAATGAAGTAAGGCGCTTTTTTGTTGAAGCGCCTTACTTTTTAAATGAAGTTTTAAACTAGATGTTTTTTATATTGAATTAAATGCCTTCTGCTTCATAAGCTGAGGGCATTTTTTTATTCGGCATTAAGCTGGCAAACAGCGCCCCAGCGGTAATTAATAGGCAAGCGATGATTTGCCCTGTGGTTAATTGAGCATCGGTAAAAAGCCCAAGCCAAGCAGTCGATAGGGCAGGTGCTGTGTAAGACAACACACCAAGCAATGATAGATTGCCTTTTTTTACGCCAAAGTCCCAACAGAAAAATGCGATGCCAACAGGCCCAAATCCAAGCCCTAAAATTGCAATCCAAGTGCTTGCGGGAAAGTCTAGCGAAAGTTTCCCATTTTCGGCTTCGATCATAATATGTGAAGTGCCCGCTAATAGTGCGGTGACTAGGCAATACCAAAGTACCGCGCTAGAAGGAACGGTTTGGAAGCGTCGATTCGCTACCGAATAGCTTGACCAAATAAACGCGCAGGCAAATGCCGCGGCGTAACCTGTCCAATTATAATTCGTATTTGTTTCTATCAAGCTTGCCGATTCCCTCGCTTGCAGCATGATACCTGTGCCGATAAAAGCAATAACAGCGCCCACCAAATGTGTCCATGACAGAGAGTTTCCCTTGGTCATGCCTGCCATTAAGACAATCAACAAAGGCCAGAGATAAGCGATAAGTCCCGCTTCCACTGGTGGTGCATGCTGAAACGCATAAAAGTAGCAGAAGTGATAGAAATAAAATCCAAGCCCACCCATGGCAATGGCGCTAGTCGGTGTTTTTGACCACGACGACTTTAGTTCGCCTTTGATTAAATAAACGATAAAAAACAATAAACTTGCTACACCAAAAGTGACTGTGAGCAATAAGAGTGGTGGCACGAGGTTGGCTTGAGTGGTAAAAAGCGCAAGGCTACTCCAGAGCAGAATAGCGATACTTCCAATGAGTGTGGCTTGTGGAGAATGTACTGTCATCTTGTCGTTTCCTAAATCCTGATCTAGTCTGATTAAACAAGATTTTATCTTGGTTAAGGCTTAATGACATTGTCAAAAATGCGTGACTTGCCTTGTCAAAAATACGTTTTTTATCGCAAATAAGTAAGAAATATTGATCTATGACAGGGTGGTGACAGGTTTGAGAGGTAAGGTTTGTTTACTCAAGTCAATTGAAATACCTATTTTAAGAGCTTGATTAGCTAACAACAAAAAAAATAACAAGCAGGAGATAACCATGCTTAATACCATTTCTTTGAAGTCTGTTCTAATTTCAAGTGCAGTAGCACTAACCATGGCTGGACAGGCTTACGCCTTCGAACCAGCTCGCAGTGGTGAATGTATTGCCCCAGCGAACCCAGGTGGTGGATGGGACTTTACTTGCCGTAGCGTTGGTAAAGTATTAGTTGATCAAGGTTACTTTAAAGGTAACGTTCAGACAGTTAACATGACGGGTGCTGGTGGCGGTGTAGCTTTTGCTCATACGATTAGTAAACGTGATACAGACGAAAACCTTATTGTTGCTGCTAGTACAGCTACAACAACACGCCTTGCTCAAGGCCAATTCCCAGGCATGAATGCTGACCAAGTTAAATGGGTTGGTACATTAGGTGCTGACTACGGCATTATCGCTGTTGGTAAAGATTCCAAATATACTTCTTTGACTCAGGTTCTTGATGCGCTTAAGAAAGACCCAAGTGCGGTTAAATTCGCTGGTGGTAGTGCATCTGGTGGTTGGGATCATTTAAAAGTATTGATGACTGCGCAAAAAGCAAACGTTGAGAACTTGCCAAAAGTTCGTTACCTAGCATACAGCGGTGGTTCTGAAGCTTTGGTTCAAGTTGTGGGCGGTCACGTAGATGCATTCACTGGTGACATCTCTGAAGTGAAAGGTTTCATGGATTCTGGTGACTTACGCGTTCTAGCGGTTCTTTCTGAAGAACGTTTACCAGCGCCATATGACTCTATTCCTACAGCAATGGAGCAGGGTATTGATTCTGTCGCTCCAAACTGGCGCGGATTTTACGTACCAGGTAATGCAAGTGCAGAATCTTACGATTGGTGGGTAAAAACCATGGATGAGTTGTACACAACTCAAGAATGGAAAGACGTCATGACTAAAAATGGTTTGATGCCATTCCACAAGTCTGGTGCTGATTTTACTCAATTCGTAAAAAACCAAACTCTAGACATCAAAATCTTATCGCAAGACATCGGTCTAATTAAATAACCTCAGACCGCTTTTTGGAGGGGGCATCTGTTCTGATACAGTGCTCCTCCTGTTTTCGACTATTTTTCACCCTTTGATTTATTAACATGGAGCAGAGACATGCGTATTAACGATCGTGTGTTTGGCATGCTAATGCTTATTCTTGCCGTAGGTTACGGCTGGGAAGCAACGCAATTCCCCATTCCTTTTGGCGGACAGGAAAGTGTCGGTCCTGAAACTTTTCCTATCATGCTAGCCATCATTTTAGGTATTAGTTCGATTTATATGATTGTTCGTCCTGACCAAGACGAGAAATGGGCGCCAGCGGCCATGTTGATTGAGCTTAGTGTTGTGGTTCTTTCTATGCTTGCTTTTGCATGGGCAATTGAACCGATTGGTTTTATGCCTGCTGCGGCATTGGTTGTGAGCTTTTTAAGTTGGCGTATGGGAGCAAGCATTGCTAAGAGTATTATCACTGGTGTGACAAGCTCTGTAGTTATCTTTTTCCTTTTCAATAATGTGCTTGAATTAGCACTGCCTCTAGGTCTATTGGAGTTTTAATATGGATACTATGAGCTTATTAATGCAAGGCTTTGCGGTTGCGTTAACGCCTGAAAGTATTATGTTTGCGGTTATTGGTGCCATTTTGGGTACCTTGATTGGCGCATTACCGGGTCTTGGCCCTGCAAATGGTGTTGCTATCTTGATTCCATTGGCGTTTAGCTTAGGTTTGTCGCCAACTTCTTCTCTTATCTTGTTAACGTCTGTTTATGCGGGTGCCATGTACGGCGGTCGTATTTCGTCTATCCTGTTGAACATTCCAGGTGACGAGCCAGCTATGATGACCTGTTTAGATGGTTATCCAATGGCGCTAAAAGGCAAAGCAGCTGAAGCCTTGGCTATCTCTGCAATTGCCTCTTTTATCGGTAGCTTTATTGCGACAATCGGTCTGGTTATTCTTGCGCCAATCTTAGCGAAATTCGCACTGAGATTTGGTCCATCTGAATACTTTGCATTGTTCGCTTTAGCCTTTGCGACCTTGGGTGGTATTACTGGTAAAAACCAGTTTAAAACCATGATGGCAGCGGCGATAGGTTTAATGATTGCTACGGTTGGTATCGATATTTCAACTGGCGTGCAGCGTTTTACCTTTAATACACTTGAATTGTTCGAAGGTGTTGATTTCATTATCGCAATCGTTGGTTTGTTTGCGATCAGCGAATTGTTGTTCTTCTTAGAGCGTCACGCTGGTGATGGCTTAAAACAAGTTGCGATTAACAAACTGAAACTATCAGCAAAAGACATTATCAAAGTGCTTCCTGCTTCTTTCCGTGGCGCGGTACTTGGTTTCATTGCTGGTGTATTACCAGGTGCGGGTGCTTCTTTGGGTAGCTTTATTAGTTACACTTTGGAAAAACGCGTTTCGGATAAAGGCGAATTTGGTAAAGGTGATCCTCGTGGTGTTGCTGCTCCTGAAGCCGGTAATAACGGCGCGGCATCCGGTGCACTTGTGCCAATGTTAACTCTTGGTGTTCCAGGTAGTGGCACAACAGCTGTGTTATTAGCGATGTTGATTTCTTTAAACATCTCTCCTGGTCCAATGTTATTCCAACAAAATGCGGATCTTGTTTGGGGTGTTATTGCGGCGATGTTTGTTGGTAACTTTGTATTGTTACTGCTAAACATTCCAATGGTAGGCATCTTCGTTAAGTTGTTGAGCATTCCACCTAAATATTTGATGCCGGTTGTTACCTTGATCGCGTCTGTAGGTATTTATTCCGTTAGCCATAGTGCATTGGACTTGTACTTTATGATTGGCTTCGGTGTATTGGGTTATATCTTCCGTAAGATTGATATTCCACTAGTACCGATTATTTTGGGTATGTTGCTTGGGCCAGAAATGGAGAAGAGTCTTCGTCATGCATTAGTACTATCTGATGGTGACTGGACGGTGCTTTTCAATAGCGGTTTGAGTATTGGTTTGTGGACTGTTGCGATACTAGGTTTGATTCTACCTATGATTGTAGGCCCGATTGTTCGCGCTAAAATGTCTAAATCAAAAGAAGCTGTTAAAGACGTTTAAGCCCTGTAATACTAGAGGCTCTGTAATAACAAAATTCGAGTAGCGTATGTTGCTCGAATTTTGTTGTTTTTATAATAAAAAACACAATGGCTAATGGTTATGCGAATTCTGGTGGTAGAAGATACTCAGGTCTTAGGGCAAGCGATCTGTGAGCGATTAACAAGCCTAGGACATGGCGTTGATTTAATCGGGGATGGTAAGCGTGCGGATGAGTTATTGAAGTATCAG
Source organism: Marinomonas sp. BSi20584 (assembly GCF_002792415.1). NCBI lineage: Bacteria > Pseudomonadati > Pseudomonadota > Gammaproteobacteria > Oceanospirillales > Oceanospirillaceae > Marinomonas > Marinomonas sp. BSi20584. The sequence continues at coordinate 44,726 of NZ_KZ454889.1, read as the reverse complement.
TCTGTAGATTTGATATTGCTAGATCTTAATTTGCCCGGCTTATCTGGATTACAATTGCTGCAGAAACTGCGCCAGCGCGATGACGACACGCCAGTGTTAATTTTAACCGCTCGGGATCAGATAGAAGATCGTATACGATTGCTCGATGCCGGAGCCGATGATTATTTAACGAAACCATTCGATTTTGGTGAGCTAGAAGCTCGTTGTAGGGCTTTATTGCGCCGCAAACAGGGCTACGCTACCAATGTCACAGAACACGGTAATATAGTGGTAAACCGCGACAGTCGTCAGGTATTTATTGATGGCGCACTCACAGTTATCACCAATCGAGAGTTTCGCTTGCTGGAAATATTCCTTGGCCATTTAGGCCGCGTATTAAGCAAAGACGAAATTACCGACCATTTATTTAACTTCAATGAAACACCGGGTCCTAACGCGATTGAGCTGTATGTAGGGCGTTTAAGGAAGAAAATGGGTCAGGGTGATTTAGTCATTAGTACCCTAAGAGGAATTGGTTATGTGGCAGAAATCGCCAAACCATCGAGCTCTCAGTGAAGATGAGGAAAAGAAGGCCTTAGAAAACGCGCCATCGCTGCGTTTTCGCTTTATTCTCGCGGGTGTTTTGGTTATCGGGATTATCGCTGGTTTAGCGATTAATCTGATTTTTGATTATAGCCAAAAGCTCGCCGATTTATCCTATGACCGTTTATTGCGAAGTGCTTTACTGCAAATGGACGAAAACGTTGGCTTGATGCGTAATGAAGTCAGCATCGACATTCCATGGTCTGCGTTTGCCACTTTGGCGCAAGCGGAAGAAGATCGTGTTTTTTATAAAGTCGAGAGCTTGGAACAAGGTTTTATTACCGGTTATCAAGATCTAGATAGCCAGCCACCTCAACCTCCTGTTTTAGATCAAATACAATTTTATAACCAAGAGTATTCTGGTGAAATGGTGCGCTTTGCCTGGGTGCAGCGCCATATTACGGACCCAGAAACAGCGCAAACTGTTCGTATTATTTTAGGTCAGACTCGATTATCAAGAGAAGAAATGGCATCTGCGGTGACACAAAAAGCCGTCGAAGTGGTGGTGTTTATTGCCTTGGTCGCTATAACCTTAATTATCATTGGTAGTCATCTTGTCTTAAGGCCTTTGCATCGGATTGAGCGAGCGTTAGAAGAGCGCGCCATGGGTGACCTCACACCAATTGATATCAATACACCAAAGGAAACACATCATCTTAAAGTTGCCATCAACCATTTTATGGAGCGACTACAGAGCAACCTTGAACAGTTGGAAAATTATACGGCGGATGCTGCTCATCAGTTGCGTACACCATTGGCGAGTCTCAGGGCGCTGGCAGAAAATGCACGAGATAACACCTCACCAGAAAGACAGCATCAAGCCTTGGAAAACATCGTTAAACAATGCGATACCTTAAGCCAAACAGTCACCTTGTTGCTTAATCAAGCGGTCGTTTCTCATCGCTTACAGACGCACCGATTGGAGCCGATTGATTTGCTAGCACCCATTACCGCATCTTGTCGGGAGCAGGCTGTAGCAGCGCTTCATCAAGGGGTTCTGCTTTCTCTTGATTGTGACTTAAAAGAAACGATGATTTTAGGTGATGCCTTTTCTATTCAGCAAATGATGCAAAATCTCATTGAAAATGCGGTTCGTTATAGCCGAGCAGATGTGGAGCGCGGCACAGAAATTATTGTTCAGGTAAGCGAGTTTGAACGCTTCTATCGTATTAAGGTGATTGATTATGGCGTTGGTATTCCTGATATAGAAAAAGAGCGTGTGTTCGAACGTTTCTATCGTGGGCGTTATGACATTGCTGGTAGTGGTGTTGGTCTGGCGATGGTGAAAGACATTGTGGATCACCATTCGGCAAGGATTCAAATATTGGATACAGAGCCAAAAGGCACAACCTTTCAAGTGGATTTTGCCAAGCTTAGATTTAATGAGGATACGGTATGAAACAGTTTTTTTTCTGGCTTGCTGTAGTTGTTAGTTTGAATGCGACAAAGCTGTGGGCGACCGAGCCTGTCTGGTTTGGTAATGAAAATGCGCAACGTATTTTAATCATTAATTCTGCTATGGATTTAGCGTCGTTTGAACCTATTTTGAAAAAATTTGTTGAGCTACACCCTGATGTTCGTGTGGCTTATCGTGATGTGAATACACTTGAACTGTATTATCTCACCATCAAGGAGCAAAAAAAGCCAGAGGCCAGCTTGGTCATTAGCAGCGCCATGGACTTACATCTTAAATTAGTAAACGATGGTTATGCGCAAACCTATCAGTCGAGTTTCACTGATCGTTTGCCTAGTAACTTCAAGTGGCGAAATCAGCTGTTTGCGTTTTCCCTTGAACCGATTGTTATGCTGGTGAATAAAAAAGCCTTTCCCGGTGATTTACCTGAAGATCGCCAGTCATTGTTGCAAACCATTCGTCAAAATGAAAAAGCGATGACCAAACGGATTGGCACTTATGATATTCGTCAAAGTGGCGTTGGTTATTTATTGGCAAGCCAAGATGCACGCCAAGCCGATGTGACATGGGGGCGTTTGTTAGAAGCTTTTGGCAGCCATGATGTGCAAACCTATTGTTGTACTCATGACATTATTGACGATGTTGCTTCAGGTAAGTTGGTGCTAGGTTATAACTTGCTGGGTTCTTATGCATCACAAAGAGCCCAGGAAGATGATAGATTGAAAATGATCCTACCGAAAGATTATACGCTCATGTTAATGCGTGCGGCTTTAATTCCTAAAGGTGCGCCAAACGTAGAAGATGCGGGTATCTTTCTAGATTTTTTGTTGTCAGATCAGGCGCAAAAAATGATGCAAACCCAAGGTTTGTTGTTCCCAATTCAGCCTGATATGAATAATCCAAATGATCCTTACGTAGTAAATGCGCCTGGACCAACTGGCATCATCGAATTAGATCAGCAATTATTGGTAGGACGTGATTATGCCAAGCAAAAGCGTTTTATTCGTAACTGGGAAATGGCGTTAGAAATTAGCGAAGAAGACTAATAAAAAACGCCAGTAAGGAGGGGGGATTAACACCTTCATGCTAGTTCTAAATCTACTTCTAATGTTTTCCAACTTTTTTTGAGTTTTCTACGGGCGAAAGATTTTATATTACTCATTAAGAACAGCTTTATTCCGTAACGTCTTGTGCCTAAGCCATCAATTATCTTAGGTGTATAGCCATGGTCTGTTTTCTTTAAAAGGATCTGATCTTTTGTTACATCACCAAGTAAAATGGCGTTCTGGTATAGGTCTTCAAAAACTGTTTTTAAGATTTTTTTCGCCTCACTTAATGAAATGGCATTATTTTTCATTAATGTGTAAAGAGACTCACTAGAGCATCCATCACTGTCTAAAATTTTTTCGAACACTAACCCTTTCCCTAGATTCGTGTTTATTTCCCCATAGTATTCAGAAATGAAAGGTGACAAATTGTTTCGCTTTTTTAGCTTGGTGTAATAGTACTTCTCAATCTTGTTTTGACTGCGATGCTTTGTTCTTATTACTTTTACACAAGTATTTTTATTCAAAGGGTTGGTGAAGCAAGATCTTTCATTTCCTTGGCCGATAAGATCCTGTTCTTTTAGAAACACTTTAGTATCTTTTGTTGAGAGTTCACTGGTATTTGAAGACATTAAATAACCCCTTAAATAGGATGGGAAACCTTAAGGGGGATATTAGAGTTTTTTATATTTTTTTCACTTTTTTGACGTCGCAAAACAGTCACTTCACTTTTCTTTTGCCTTTTTTTACTTTTTTTTCATATTTTTTTCTAGATATCAAATTTAGTAATATAAGGTGTTCTATATGTGGCAACGAAGGCTGAAAATGGCTCTTGTATGGTATTTTTTATGTAGATCTAGTTATGTTTTTCTAGAAGTGTGATTGGTTCTATAGTTACCTGGTGTTATGAGATAGTGCTTAGAAAATAAGCGAACAAGGGCGCTGGCATCACTCACTCCCACTTTCTGCGCGATATACTCTAAGCTTTTATTGGTCGATCTTAACCACATTTTCGCCTCAGTTAAGCGGCGTTGCTGTAGGTATTGCTTCGGTGTCATTTTTAGGTGTCGTTTGAACAAGACAGTTAGCTGGCTTGGACTTAAATGTACATCGCAAGCTAGCTCAGCCAAGCTCCAATGCTCCTGAAAATTATGGTCCAGTCGATGTTTGGCTTTGGCTAGACGAGTGTCGCTTTGCAGTATTTTTGTTTGTGGGATAGGGAGTAAATGTTCTAGTAAATTTAAAGCTTGTTGAGTTTTAAGTGGATTATGAGATTCACCAATTAGGCTAGATAGAAATGGTAAATACGCCTTAGTTTGTGCGTTAAGCTCAACAAAGTTGTTTTTGCTTTCGATCTGGCTGTCCCAAACGGGAAGCGAATTGAGGATCAGGCAGTGGTTATTTTCTCTTGCCAAATGGGTATGGGTTTGATTTGAGGAAATCATGCAAGCCTGTCCAAATTGAACTGCTTGCTGGCGATTTTCTACGTCTAATATCAGATGACCAGAAAGCGGAAGTACAATTTGAGTGTGCGAATGCGAATGGGCGTTAGCGGTATCTTTATAGGAAATGACTTCTATGAGATCTCGCATTGGTTTGATTCCTTATTTCCTACTCTAATCTTTATGTGAGTTACAGAAAGTATAATGATCTGTCTTCAATTAGCTGTAATTATATTCTTTGTCAATATATTTAAAAGTAAGCGGCCTGATCAAAAGCCAATTAATTAAAAGGAAATTATATGCGTCATTTGTTTGCTCTACTGTTTTGTTTAACCCTACCAAGTGCGTGGGCTGAAATGACATTGACCGTTTTTGACCAAGATAACCTTCCTGTCTCTGATGCGGTTGTTATGGTGTCAAACAATGCAGTAAGAACACCGAATACTGTGGCTGTAATGGATCAGATTGATGAGTCTTTTGTGCCCCGTGTATTAGTGGTGCAAAAAGGTCAGTACGTTAGCTTTCCTAATAGTGATGATATTCGGCATCACGTTTACAGTTTTTCTCAGCCAAAAACGTTCGAGATTAAACTTTATAAAGGTACAGAAGTTGCCCCCATCTTGTTCGATAAGGCTGGACTTGTTGTTCTTGGCTGTAACATACATGACGATATGATTGGTTATATTATCGTTGCTGATAATACCTTTGCGCTAAAAACAGACCAAGACGGCAAAGTGCGTATCCCTGCTAAAAGCGGTGACTCAGTATCTTTGTGGAGTGAGCGACTTATTGAGGGTATGAGCGCTGTAAAGAAAATCGCTATCACAAGCAATATAGAGCAAAGTATCTCGCTGGAGCTTTTGCCTCCTATTGGGATGATGGATCACAGTAATATGGATAAAGGATTTGGTAAAAAGAAATGGTCAAAGTGATCCAAATTAAATGCGCGGCAGGAATTTAATGAATAAAAACATGATCAAAATATTAGCTGTCAGCAGCTTTGTGTTATCAGCTTCGTTTGTTATGGCAGCCGATGGCAAAATTCTGGCGACAGCGGGGCTTTCACAAGTAGAAGGCAGTGGCGGTGGTGGGCTTGTGCCATGGGCGACTTTGGCAGGCTACGACAGTCGCGACGAAACGGCTGCGTCATTTTTTATCACAGACGTGAATGTCAGTGATTATCGCTTGTCCTCCATCGGTGTGGCGACCAGCTTCTACGACAGGGTTGAGCTAAGTTACGCTCAGCAGACGTTTGATTTGCCTGTTGATCTGGTGAAAGCGTTAAGTGTAGGAGACATAAAACAAGATATCTTTGGCGTTAAAGTGCGTTTATATGGCGATGCAGTATATTCCGCCTATCCTCAAGTTAGTGTCGGTTTACAGTATAAGCAATTAGACAGTGATACGGTTGCTGCGTATCTTGGGGCAAAAGACGACAGTGGAACTGATTTTTATGTTGCTGCGACTAAAGTGCATTTAGGTGCGGTTGCGGGTTACAACCTTGTATGGAACTTAACTGCTCGCGCTACCAAAGCCAATGAAATGGGTTTGTTAGGCTACGGTGGGCCAGACAACAACGATTACCAAGTGATGATGGAAGGCAGTGTCGGCCTGCTGTTATCGCCTAACTGGGTAGTGGGTATGGAATACCGTCAGAAACCAAGCAATCTAACCAGCGTAGAAGAAGATGATTGGAAAGATGTCTTTGTGAGTTATATGCCGAATAAGAATGTTAATTTCACCGCGGCTTATGTCGACTTAGGCACAGTTGCCACTAAGAAAGATCAAACAGGCATTTATTTATCCATGACGGGGTACTTATGGTAAACCTAGTAAAAACCGCATTCATTGCATTTAGCGTATTTTTGGTTGCCTGCGCTGCGCCAAGTAAAGCGCCACAAAGCTTATATGACGAAATTGGTGGCAAGCCAACGGTCGAAGCTATTACCGATAACTTTATTGACGAAATTAGTTTTAATAAAGATATCTATCGCTATTTTGAAAAAACCAATATCACTCGCTTCCGTGAAAAGTTCATCGAGCATCTTTGTATGAATACAGGTGGCCCATGTACTTACACTGGCGACACCATGTTGAAAGTACACCAAGGTCAAAACATCAATGAAACCGACTTCAACACCACTGTCGATTTATTGGTCAACGCTATGAAAAAAGCAGGCTTAACCTATCCGCAGCAGAACCAAGTGTTAAAAGTGCTCGCGCCGATGCGTGGGGAGATGCTTTACAAATAAATAGCCTCATGAGAGTCGATTTTAAAACCACCTATTCGAAAGCGACCTCAGGGTCGCTTTTTTATTTGATCTCGGTCAGCCAATAGCGAAGCATTCATAGTCTTGTTGTTAGCATTGGAGTAGGGTGAAAGATAACCTTTGTGAATTCACTATAAGGTAACGTCAAATAAGAGAAATACGATGCTGGCTATTTTCACTGATTTAGCAGATTGGCTTACCTTCATATTATTTGGCTTGTCACCGAATTCGAAGCTTGGTGATGCGGTTCATTTCTTCATTGAAGACACGACCAAGATATTTTTCCTCTTGGTTATCATGATCTACTTTATTGCACTGTTACGTGCGTCTCTCAATATTGAACGAGTCCGTGATTATCTCGCTAGAAAAAACCGTTTTATTGGCTATTTAACCGGTTCGGTTTTCGGTGCCATCACACCTTTTTGTTCTTGTTCAAGCATTCCGGTATTTCTTGGTTTTACTTCTGCGGGTATTCCTGTCGGCATTACCATGTCGTTTTTATTGACCTCACCGTTGATTAACGAAGTTGCTGTCTTGCTACTGCTGAGTTTGGTTGGCTGGCAAATTACCTTGATGTACGTTTTGGTTGGCATGGCGGTTGGTATCTTGGGTGGCGTATTTCTTGATCTCATCCGAGCTGAAAAAATGCTACAGCCTTTTGCCCTAAAAGCGTACCAATCGGCAACACCTGTCGCTGATTCAGATGGTGATACTGCCGCTAAACCAACGCTGTCTTTTCGTGAACGACATGACTTTGCTAAGAATGAGCTGTGGGATATTTTCTCGCGAGTGTGGAAATGGGTTTTTATTGGTGTTGGTCTTGGTGCAGCGTTGCACGGTTATGTGCCTGTATCTTGGCTAGAAGGTAACCTTGGCGACGGCCAATGGTGGTCAGTGCCTTTGGCGGTATTGTTTGGAATTCCGCTTTATTCAAATGCAACGGGCGTGATTCCTATTATGGAAAGCTTAATAGCCAAAGGTCTGCCAATTGGTACCACCATGGCGTTTTGCATGAGCACCGTCGCGGCCAGCTTTCCAGAATTTATCCTACTTAAACAAGTGATGACGTGGAAATTGCTTGCCATCATTTTGGCGATGTTGCTTTTCTCCTTCACTTTAGTGGGTTGGATTTTGAATCTTGTTAACTGAAACGCTAATTAAAAAAGGAACAATCTAATGAAACAAGTCAAAGTACTGGGCAGTGGTTGCAGCAAATGTGTGAAAACGGCTGAACTCATCAAAGCCATCGCCGCGGATAACGAAGTGCCAGTGAATGTAGAGAAAGAAACCAGCGCCGAAGTCATCATGAGTTACGGTGTAATGAGCACACCAGCCGTGGTGATAGACGATGTTGTTGTGCATTACGGCTCGATTCCTGACAAGAAAAAAATACAAAGCTGGTTTTAGATACGGTAAAGCTCGAGCGAGTTTGCTTATTTAAAATCTTGCTCTAAGTCATTCTTTGCTTCCAAACTGCTTTCTAGTTTTGTCTTTAGTCTGTATATTAGTCATGTCTAATGTTAAATCTAATTAAGGTGTACCATGAAAAGCTACAAAGAAATTAACAAAGACCAAAATGCCTTTGCACGCGAATATCGTAAATCTTCTCCTGAGATATTGGATGGATTTATGGCCATGCACAAAGCTGCTATGGAAGAGGGCGCGCTGGCAGTTAAAGTAAAAGAAATGATGGCGTTAAGTATTGGTATTGCTTCACGCTGTGATGGTTGTATTGCCTCTCACGCCAAAGCCGCACTTCGTGCTGGCGCGACTCGGGAAGAGCTTATCGAAACCATTAACGTCGCACTCATGATGGGCGGTGGCCCAGCGGTTATCTACGGTACACAAGCATTGGCAGCAGTAGATGAGTTCTTAGCTGACTGATCAGAAAGAGACAACCTTCCTCATGATGGAGGAAGGTTGTGAATAGTTAGTTCGGTAGCCAAGTAACCAATGACGGGTAAAGAGCAACGATGGCAAGTGTCAGTAATTGCAGTAGTACGAAAGGGATTGCGCCCTTGTATATCTCTGCCATGCTGATGTCACTTGCTGCGCTTCTTATGTAGAACAACGCCATGCCAACGGGTGGTGTCAGAAAGGAAGTCTGTAGACATAACGCCATAAGAATCGCGACCCAAACAGGATCAAAGCCAAAACCTACTAAAATTGGCATCACCAGAGGTGCGACGATTAAGACGATTTCCATCCAGTCTAAGAAAAAGCCTAATAAAAAGATGATTAAAATCACACAGAACAACACGCCTTCTGGGCTGAGTGGCAAAGCATGAAGGGCGTTTTCAATCACTTCATCGCCGCCGTAACCGCGTAAGACCACAGAAAAACAGGATGCGCCAAAGATCAAGGCGTATAAGAAAGCGACAGATCGGCCTGTTTGATAACAGACAAAACGCAAATCGTGCCATTTTAATCGGCCTGAGCTCCAGGCTAAAAACGTTGCGCCAGCAGCACCAATTCCAGAAGCTTCCGTAGGTGAAGCGATACCCGCGATGATGGAACCTAATACAGCCAAAACCAAGACCAGCGGTGCGAACAGAGCTTTAGATATATCTCGAATAATCTCGAATTTGCTTACGCCTATTTCTTCATCGAAGGCGACTTTTGGCATGGTAGAAGGTTTAATCAGGGCATAAATAAAGATAAAAAGTACGAAGCTGGTGGCCAGTAATAATCCCGGTATGATTGCGCCCATAAAAAGATCGCCAACAGGGATTCGTAATTGATCCCCCATCACAACCAGCATGATAGAAGGTGGAACAAGAATGCCAAGGCAGCCGGTTGCTCCAACTGTGCCTGCGCTGATCCATTTCGCGTAACCCGCTTTAAACATAGTTGGAAGTGCAATGGTGGAAAGTAGTACGACTGATGCACCAATAATGCCAGTAGATGCTGCAAGCACAACACCTATTAGAACCACTGCGATTGCCAATCCACCTGGTGTTTTACCAAAAACGCGACGCATTGCTTCAATTAAACGTTCGGCAATACCAGAGCGATCAAGCATGTATCCCATAAAGATAAACATCGACATAGGGATTAGTGAGTAGCTGGAAATGGTTGAAAACGTCCTATTGGCGACAAAACCTATGGTGCGCAGTTCTGCTACGTCATAGATATCAAATGACACAAGGATACTGCCCAACGTGGCAAATAATACGCCGACGCCGCCTAAAACAAAGGCAACAGGAAAACCTGAAAATAGAATAAGCATAAAGGTAGAAAATAGTAAAAAAACAAATAACTCATTCATGATGCGATCCCTTTTCCGCAGGAGTCGATGAGGCGGAGACAGCGTTGGGTTGAATTAAAAAAGCAATATTGCGGAAAAAAATCGCAACACCTTGCAGTGCTAAAAGGCTCAAGCCGAGAGCCATAACACCCTTGATGATATAGCGAGCGGGCAATCCAGAAGGCATTGGGGAGCCTTCACGTAATGACCAAGAATAAGTGGTGATTTCCCATGCGTGCCATGAAACGAGAATGGTATAAGGGAAAAACAAAAATAAGATACCAAGAATCTCGACCCATGCACGACGTTTAGGGCTGAATCTATTGTGAAAAATATCAACACGAATGTGTTCATCCGCTTGGTAGGTATAGGCTAAGCAGGACATAACAACGATGGCATTTAGGTGCCATTGAACTTCTTCTAGTTCCACCAAGCCGATATTGAAAACGTAGCGCAATATCACGTTTATCAAGATGGTGAGGATTAAAATGGGCAGAATAAGTGAGCCAGCTTTGCCGACAGCAACGGAAAAAGCTCCGATTTTGTCAGCAATGGAGTTTATGGTGTACATCAAAATAGCTCCGATTGTGTAAGGCGGTATAGTAGACGTTAAAGAATAAAACCGAGAAAGACGTCATGTATCTCTCGGTTTTATTTGAAGTTAATTGCCTTTATATTCAGTCCACAGAGACACTTTTTCACGGTAGCTATTGAGAGAATCTAGAGTGCGTTTGAAGTCAGCATCTTTATTCGCTTCTTCATTCATTACTTCGTCTGTGCCTTTTTTAAATGCAGCGAGAACGGCAGGAGGGAAGGCTTTAATTTGAGTGCCAGCTGCTTTAAATTTATTAATGGCATCGGCATTGGCTATCGTGGTGGAAGAGATTGTCCATAGTTGAGTTTCACGACAAGTGTCTTCGATCAAGCCTTGTTGTGCTGCGCTCATAGAGTCCCATTTGCGTTTGTTGATGATTAGCTCATTGATTGCAGCAGGTTGGTGCCAGCCAGGTAGGTAGTAATATTTAGCTACTTTTTCGAAGCCCATAGCAGCGTCAATCGCAGGCATAGAGAACTCGGTTCCATCTATGACGCCACGTTCTAGGTTAGGGTAAATATCGCCACCACCAAGAAGAACCACCGATGCGCCGGCTTTTTTCATGACTTCGCCAGCAAGTCCTGCGAAGCGGATTTTTTTACCTTTCAAATCATCAGTACTATTGATTTCAAAGTTGTACCAGCCTCCAGCTTCCGCATCCATTAGACCGCATGGAACTGTTACAACGCCTTGCTTGGCATATATGTCACGCCAAATTGCTAAACCGCCGCCGTTATAAATCCAATCTAAATACTCTAGTGCTGATGGGCCAAATGGAACGCCACCAAACAGCTGTAAAGCTGGGAATCGTCCAGCGACGTACAGAGGCGATGTATAGCCTGCGTCTAGGGTTCCTTGCTGAACGGCGTCAAATATTTCTAGTGGTGGGACCAATTTTCCAGCAGAGTAGAGTTTTACTTTAATGTCTTCTGAAGTTGTTTTGATCCTGTCAGCTAAGTGCTGTGCGCTCTGTCCACTGGCGGGTAGGGTAAGTGGCCAAGCGCTTTGGATGTCTAGACGAACCGAGGAAGCGGTTGCTCCCATGGATCCAATAATGGCTATTGATGAGAAAAACGCAGTAACTAATGGCTTGTAAGGCATTGGGGGTATCCTCGTAGGTGCTCACTATCTAGAAATAGTTTGAGCTGCATTTAGCGGTTTGATCCGCGATAATTTTTATTTGAACTTTAATTTGATTCTCTTGTGAGAGTCATAATGCATTTTTATAGAAACACATTTTTAATTGAATGTTCAAGTAAATATTCATGCATTCAAGTATTGTGCCAAACCATATTTTGTTAATTATGTGGGCTTTTTTGAGTTTGAATTAGTATTTGTTGATGGTTTAAAAACATAAATATATGAATAAAATATTTATATTTCAGTTGGTTGTATTGTTTTTGGGTGTTCTATAATTAATCTAAGATCGTAATAAGGATATATTTCTTGAGAGTGGGTTTTTCGAAAAGATAACAAATTAAAAGATACAAAAATGCACCGAGTTTGAGCGATAATCTCGTTCAAACTAACTTTGGTGCGTTTAAAAGGATGTGTTTGTGGTTCTATTGAAGAGTTTCTGCTTTTAGCTGTAGTGCTCGGGTAAATTGTGAAATAGCTCTTCCAGTAGTTTGTTGAGCCTTTTTATTTTTGCTTCGGTCATGCCTTTAAAGCTTTGTTTGAATAAATCTTTGGTGATAAAGCGAATGTCTTCAACTGCGTTGATGCCTTTTTCAGTAAGCATGACTTCAGTAACACGACCATCATCACTTCTAACTCTTGTGTCTACAAGACCATCTTGTTTCATGCGTTGGATGATTTTTGTAACGGTAGGAAGTTTGGCTATGGCGTGTACTGCGATTTGCGAAACGCTACAGGTGCCTTCTTCCTTCAAAGTGAACAGAATTCGCCACCTTGGGATGTCAAGATTGACTTTTTTTAGTGCTTTTTCAACAGCGACACTATAGCGACCATGAACTTGATTTAGCCAGTAAAAGGGAAAGTCTTCTTTGTGGAAATCTTCACTTGCAGGGTTATATCGTTGACTTCGTGGAGCTCTAGGTTTGCTGGTCATTAAAAATCCTTGCTTCTTATAAGTGATAGAATGTACAAAAAATGACGTTTTTAGTCAATTGAAACATCAAGCATTTATATCAATAATGATTCTCAATTGCAATAAAAAGTAAGGGTGTGTTTTGTGAAATAGCCAACTCTTGGTTGGCTATTAAGGTCGGCTATTTTTGGGGGAGGCTACCAGCAGAGGCCTTTTTCGGCTTCCATTTTGCGAACCATGGCGTTATAGAATTTGTCTGCAAAGCCGCTATCTTTAATTAGCATTTGCGTTAAATCTGCGCATTTTTCGCGAATACTTTGTTCTAGTAATACATCTTCACCGCCAAGTGCACCAGAGGTGACTTGAATTTCTGCGGCGCGCTGCACTGTCCATAAAAGGAAAAAAGTACGTTCTATGTCAAATTCGCCAACTGCGATACCGTGATTTCGTAAGACTAGAATGTGTTTCTGTCCGAGACTTTCAAGCATGCGGCCTTTTTCATCTTCAAAGAGAGTAATGCCTTCAAATGCGTGGTAGCCAACGCGGCCATAAAGTTGTGCGCCGTAAAAGCTATCGTGGGTGAAACCCTGTTTTTTCATCGCAATTGCTGAGACTTCATTGGTGTGGGTGTGGATGACGCAGTGTATGTCTTCTCGTGCTGCATGAATGGCTCCGTGAAGAGCAAAGCCAGCAGGGTTGCCATCATATGGCGAGTCATCCAGTTTGTGGCCGTTGACATCCACCTTGATCAAATTTTCTGGAGTGATTTCTGTATAATTTAGACCAAATGGATTAACTAGATACTCGCCTTCAATGTGGGGGAGGCGAGCGGAAATGTGGTTGAAAATGGTCTCTGTCCAGCCAAAAAAGTCTATTAGGTGGTAGCAGTGAGCTAATTTAACACGAAGAGCCCATTCTTCTTCGCTAATGTGGGTTGGGCGGTTCACTGGGTTGCTCATTTGTGTTCCCTTTATGTTGTTTTATGTGTTGTTAATTTTAAAGTTGCTTTTGAGTTTGTGGTTGTGCCGCAATAAATTGAGTTAAATCCAACAGGTTTTGTGTGGCGATCATGGGAATGTCTACCTTGTTTGCCAGCTCCAATACCGAATAGCCGATAGCGTCGAGCTCTAAAGGTTGGCCAGCTTCGTAGTCTTGTAGCATGGAGGTTTTGACAGCGCCCATGCCTGCACCAAGCTCCATAAAAGTATGAGGATCAAAACGAATTCGTGCACCATAGGCGGCGGCAATGAGTAGAACTTCGTCGAGCATTCTGCGAACGAGAGGCTTTAGGCGATCATCAGCGTAAAGTTGTTCTAACGTGCCTTTGGTGACAACTGAAAGTGGGTTAGAGGTGATGTTGGCCGCCACTTTAGTCCATATCTGATCACGAATATTATCAGTAGCGCGGGCTTCGATGCCTGCGTCTTCAATTACTGTGCGAACTTGCTCAAGTCGTTCGCTCATTTGGTGATTTATTTCACCAAGTACGATTAGGTGCGGGTTGGTTGAAGTAACGACGCCCGGCGAGTTTCTAAATGCGGTAATAAATACCACGCAGCCAATTAGGTGAGTATGAGGAAGCAATTTACTGACTGAGCCTTCAGGATCAATGGCTTGAATGCTATCGCCAGAAAAACGTCCTTCAATGCCTTGGAAATACCACCATGGAATGCCGTTCACAACAGGAATGACAATTGTCTTTTCATGCAGCATGGGGGTAATGAGTTTAAGCATGGCGGGCAAGGCAGGCGCCTTAGTGCAGATGAAAATAATATCTTGCGGGCCAAGTTCTTTTGCTGAATCGGAAGCGTTAACTGTGACTTTATGCTCACCGTCTATGTCGGTGAGATGAATGCCTTTTTTCTGAATGGCTTCGAGGGTGGTTCCTCTAGCAAGAACATTCACGGTTTGGCCAGATTTTGCTAGGCGGGCGGCTAGTGTGCACCCAATAGCGCCGGCTCCTGCGATACAAATATTCATAATCAATTTTTCCGTTTGAAAATGAGAAAGGCTCTAAAAAGAGTGCTTTCTCGTGTTTAGTAATAAGCTTCTTGCCTGTTTACTTAATGTTGTTGACGATCTTAACTAGAAAGTAATTCTTGGTGCTTGCTGGCTAATCCTAGATAGGCTTCGATGACTCTAGGGTCATTGGCGAGCTCTGCTGCTGGGCCTTGCATTGCTACCTGGCCACCTTCAAGAACATAAGCGTAATCTGCAACTTTTAGTGCCGCGCGCGCGTTTTGTTCCACCAGAAGGATGGAGACACCTTGGCGGCGTAAATCTGCAAAAATACGAAAAATCTCTCGCGTAATTAATGGTGCTAGGCCAAGACTAGGTTCGTCTAGCATCAAGAGCTTTGGTTTGCTCATCATGGCCCGACCAATGGCAAGCATTTGACGTTCTCCACCTGATAATGTGCCAGCTTGCTGCTGGCGTCGTTCCCATAAACGAGGGAAGAGGCTGTAAATTTCGCTCAAGGTTTGGTCGTAGCTCTTATCACCACGGCGATAGCGTTGAAACGCACCTAGCAATAGATTGTCCTGAACTGTCATGGTGGAAAATAATTCGCGCTTTTCGGGAACTAAGCCAAGCCCATGACCAACCAAAGTTTCAACATCTGGGCTGATGAAGTCTTTACCGTTAAAGTGAATGGTGCCTTTGGAAGGTAAGATTCCCATGATGGCGGACAGTAATGTGGTTTTGCCTGCGCCATTTGGACCGATAACAGTCACCAGTTTCCCCTCTTTCAAGGTCAGATCGATACCGGTTAGTGCTTCCACTTTGCCATAAGCAACACGAAGGCCGCTGACGTCGAGTAGATTTTTTCCTGTAGCTTGAGTCATTATTCGGCACCTCCCAGGTAGGCTTCTAAAACAGCAGGGTTGGTTTGAATTTCTTCTGGTAAGCCTTCGGCAATTTTTTCACCAAACTCCATCACCACAATTCGATCAGCAAGGTTCATAACAAAGTCCATGTCGTGTTCAACCAAGAGAATAGCCAAGCCTTCTTCGCGGAGTTTCTTGAGTAGTTCTGCTAGTGCTTGTTTTTCCTGATGGCGAAGCCCTGCTGCTGGTTCATCTAGCAGTAATACACATGGATCGGCGCAAAGTGCGCGAGCGATTTCAAGTATGCGTTGCTGTCCAAGAGACAGACTACCTGCTTCGGTATAAAGGTGTTCGCCTAATCCGACGCGTTCAAGCTGGTATTGGGATTCTTTAAGAAGGCGTTGCTCTTCGTCACGTTCAAGATGTAGTGCAGAGCTGATGATGCCCTTGTTGCCGCGCATGTGTGCACCTAGTGCGACGTTTTCTAATACTGTCATGGAGGTCAGTAATTTTACATGCTGAAAGGTGCGGCTCATGCCCATTTGAGCGACTTGGCGAGAGCTTTTGCCTTTTAGGCTTTGATTCAAAAAGAGCACTTCGCCATCACTGGGTGTATCGACGGCAGACAATTGGTTGAACATGGTGCTTTTGCCTGCGCCATTTGGGCCGATGAGGGCAAGCACTTCGCCTGCGTGCAGCTGAAGATTCATCTCGTTATTGGCAATTAGGCCACCGAAGCGGCGAGTAACATTGCAAGCTTCTAAAACTAATTTGCCTTTTTGTGGTAATTCACGGCGTGATAGTTCTGTAGCAGATGGGTTTATTTTTATGTGGTCTTGATTGCGCCACGACGCTGGTGCAAATTTCACCAATAAAGGCCAAATGCCGCCGGGTGAGCGTTGCATCATGAAAATGATTAATAGGCCCAAAACAATGGATTCGTATTGGCCGTTTCCACCCATAATAAGAGGTAGCCAGTCTTGTAGCCATTGTTTGAGCATGGTCAAAATGCCTGCGCCAAGTAGTGCCCCCCAGACGCTGCCAACGCCACCAACCAATGCCATAAATAGGTAATCAATACCCATGCTAAGACCAAAAGGTGTTGGGTTAACAAAGCGTTGCGTGTGCGCGTAAAGCCAGCCAGAAATCGCAGCAAACAGAGCGGAGATCAAGAAAATAACCATCTTTGAGCGAAAGGTATTTACGCCCATGGATTCTGCCATTAATTGACCGCCTTTTAGGGCGCGAATGGCGCGACCTTCACGAGAGTTTAGTAGGTTGCTGGTAACCCAGACTGCCAACATCAGAATCGCCCAAATTAAGTAATAAATCTTTTCCCCTTTATCGAGAAGAACACCAAACAGACTTAAAGAAGGTAAACCGCTAATCCCAGTATGTCCGCCCATAGAGCTCATTGTGCCAAACAAGTAATACAGCGAAATGCCCCAAGCAATGGTGCCTAGTGGTAAATAGTGACCTGATAATTTAAGGGTGAGTGCGCCAAGGAATAAAGCAACGGCTGCCGTTAATAGCAAACCAATAAGCAGCCCGCCCCAAGGTGATCCTGCCGACCAGGCTAGCCAGCTCGGTAGTTGTTCTGTGGTGGTTAGGTAAGCAGTGGAATAGGCGCCAAGCCCAACAAAAGCTGCCTGACCAAAGCTGGTCATGCCGCCTACACCTGTGAGTAATACTAGGCCAAGTACGACTAATGCGTATAGACCAATATAGTTAAGTAGAGTGACCTGAAATGTTGGTAGCACTTGAGGTGCAATGGCAAGTACGACTAAGCCAAAAATAATTAAATTACGCGATTTCATTTATTCGTCATCCTCTACATGATG
Organism: Marinomonas sp. BSi20584; assembly: GCF_002792415.1. Lineage (NCBI taxonomy): Bacteria > Pseudomonadati > Pseudomonadota > Gammaproteobacteria > Oceanospirillales > Oceanospirillaceae > Marinomonas > Marinomonas sp. BSi20584. The sequence goes on along the minus strand of NZ_KZ454889.1, from coordinate 27,414 downwards.
GCTGTTCATCGAGCGCCAGATTAGGAATGGAATAATCAGGGTGAAAACGATGATTTCTTTGTAATTGCTCGCCCAAAACATGGAAAAAGCTTCGATCATACCAACAGCAACCGCACCAATAGCCGCAATTGGGTAGCTGACAAGGCCGCCAATAATGGCGCCGACGAAGCCTTTTAAGCTGATGATGAAGCCGGAGTCATAATAAAGTGTGGTGATTGGGGCAATTAAAATACCCGACGCACTGCCGATAAAAGCGGCTAGAGCGAAAGTGGCCTTGCCAGCGAATACGGGTGAAATACCCTGCAAGCGAGCACCCATTCGGTTTACTGCTGTGGCGCGAAGCGCCTTGCCGTAAAGTGTGCGTTCAAAAGCGATGAATAAGGTCACAATGAGGAAGATAGAGACCAGAATAACCCATAGGGTTTGGCTCTTCAGCATCACGGTACCTAGGCGGAAACCCGTATCTGAGAAGGGTTGTGTGCGGGCGCCTTCAGGCCCAAATAATAATAGACCGACGCCTACCATGGCGACATGGAGCGCAATGGAGACAATCAATAAAACCAGTGCTGGTGCGTCTGCAAGAGGTTGGAAAAACAGACGATACATAATTGGGCCAAGTGGCACGATTAGGCAAAGCGTTAATAAAACTTGGCAAGCCATTGGGATTTCTGCCAAAGACAAATTATTTAATAAGCCTATCATTACAAAGGCATAGCCGAGTTTGAGGGCTATTTTTTTCATCTTGTTTCGATCGATGTGATGTTTGATTTGTTGATACAAATCTAAGGCGCAATCGATCAAAACAAGACCGAGTAGGAGCCATTCTAATTTTGGGGCTTTACCCATCTGCATGGCGGCCATTGTTAGTGCGCCAAACGTTACGAACTCGCCTAGTGGAATAAGCAATATTCGTGTGACTGTAAAAACCAGCAAAATAGACAGGGCCAATAAGGCATAAATAGCCCCATTGGTTAGGCCATCCTGTCCAAGCAGTGTGGCGATCTGAAAGTTCATTTAGTGTGATTCCTTTTGTTCTCATCGATTTTGTGGCTTCGTGGCCGCAAAATTTATAATTATATTCTCGCTGGGGTGGGTTGGAGCTGTGTGCCCACCCCAAGTCGAGGGGGCATTATTTTAGTAGTACCCATTTGCCATTTTTGACAGTGATCAAAACGCGACCGCGTTCGTCAAAGCCGCTGTGGTCTTCTGCTGTCATGTTGTAAACGCCTTGTGTTGCTGGCATTTCTTTGGTTTTTTCCAGTGCGTCACGAAGAGCGCTACGGAATTCAGCTGAGCCTGGTTTGCCAGATTTTAGTGCGCTTGGGATAGCGTTTTGAAGGAGTAGTCCGGCATCTAGAACGTTACCGCCAAAGGTGGCCGGTGTTTCGCCGTAGAGTTTTTTGTAGTCGGTAATGTATTTTGTGGCTATTTCTTTGGAGGGGCTGTTTGGTACTTCATCTAAAACCAGCATGGAACTTGCTGCTAGGATGGTGCCTTCAACTGCTTTGCCGCCAAGTCGAAGAAAAGCATCTAGTGCTGCGCCGTGAGTTTGGTAGATTTTGCCGCTATAGCCTTGGTCTTTAAGGGTGGTTTGCGGCATCACTGAAGAGCTTCCAGGTGCGGCAATCAAAACGGCATCTGGGCTGGCCATCAGTATTTTTAAGCTCTGGCCTGTCATGGATGTATCTTGGCGCTGAAATTGTTCGCTCGCTACAATTTGAATGCCAGCTTTTTGGGTAAGGTCTTTCATTACCTTGGCCCAGTTCTCACCGTATGGATCTGCAGTCCCGATGAGGCCAATAGTTTTTATACCGGTTGATTTCATTTGTTCGACTAATGCTTCGGCAATTAGGTCGTCATTCTGTGTGGTTTTAAAAACCCATTTCTTTTGTTCTGTCATAGGCAGTACAACGGCTGCGGTCCCAACTGGAGCCAGCATTGGTGTGCCTGATTCTGCCGCAAATTGAATAACGCTCATTGCGTTGCCTGAACCACTTGGCCCTATGATTGCATCTACGTGTTCTTCGTCAATTAGCTTTTTAAATGCTTTAACTGTTGCGGTTGGGTCGCTTCCGTCATCCAGTGAAATGTAGGAGATTTTTTCGCCTCCGGCGGAGGTGGGGAGTAGTGCAACGGTGTTTTTTTGAGGGATTCCCACTAAGGCGATAGGTCCAGTGCTGGAAGTGACTACGCCAATTTTAATGTCAGCGTTTGCTAACGGTGCGAGTAGTGAAGAACTTAGAAATAAAGCAGAGATTACTCTTTTAGGTGTCATAAGATTTTCCTGTATGTAGTTAACACTATGTAATTTTTTACAGCGCTTTCTATCGCTTGGAGATCATTTGGCATCTCTTCGGCAGGTTTTATTCTTCTATTTATTTTTATTGAATTTATACATTTCTATACCTTAATCCGGAGTTAGCCTGCCATTGTTTTTTGCAAAAAACAATATAAAAAAACAAATAAAAAAGATTTTAAAAAAATGCTTTTTGTTCATATTTATTTTTTTATGTGAATTTTATTTGGCATTTTTAATGTGTTTTATAGGTGGTTATTATGTTGTTGATTTTTATTATTAACCTATATTAAACAATGCTTTATGTGCTTATTTGTTTTTATTTAAAATATAAAAAATCCTTATTGTTTGTTTTTCGATCTATTTTTTTATTGATCCTTAACTTGAAAATTTAGTTGACAAGTAAAGTAATTAGTACGACCTTATTAGCATTCTTTATACATTTATTTAATGTTTTTGAGTGATGCAAACCAAGACGTTAGGCGATGTGTTTTTGATGTTGTTCGATGATGGGAGCGAAAATTTTTAGTCTTTTTATTAATGCAGTAAAAATACTGAAAAATCTTCATTTGAACAGTTCACTCATCCCTAGTGAGTCGGTAACTAAATCTGCATTAGAGGAGCTAATTATGAGTCTGAAGAACACGGTTACGTCTTACCAAGAAAAAGCCTCGGCATCTGTTTTTGATGCTTTAGGAAGTGAGGCGTTTGGAGCATTGATGAGTGACATTAGAGCTCGTGCTCGCAATAGCGAATTCGATGATCAGCAATTTATTAGTCAGGACATCATTGAACAATTTCGCAGTTTAGGTATTTACCGTGCGCTGGTTCCAAAGCGTCTTGGTGGCGATGAAATAACCGCGGCTCAGTTTTGTGAAGTGATTGAAGAGATCTCTAAAGCAGATGGTTCTGCTGGTTGGGTAGCTAGCTTTGGTATGGGTGTTGTGTACTTGTCGGCTTTGCCAATAGATACGCTAAAAACGGTGTATGCAAAATCACCAGATGTGGTGTTTGCTGGTGGCATTTTTCCGCCTCAACCTGCTGAAAAAATAGCCGATGGTTTTTGTGTAAAGGGCTGTTGGAGTTTTTCTAGTGGTTGCATGGGGGCTGATGTGGTCGGCGTTGGTATCGCACCAAAAGAAGGTGAAAAATTAGAGCTTCCTCGTATGGCAGTGATGCCAGCAAGTAAAGCAGAAGTGAAGAAAAACTGGGACGTAGTTGGCCTTGCAGGAACAGGCAGCCATGACTTAGTTGTTAATAATGTGGATGTGGCTGAAGAGTGGACCTTTGTTCGCGGAGGTGCTTCTAACTTAGACGAGACAATGTTCCGTTATCCTTCTCTTTCTTTTGCGACTCAAGTTCTTTCTGTGGTTGGTTTAGGTGTAGCACGAGCGGCGCTTGATGAACTTCAGGCCATGGCTGCTGGCCGGGCTTCGATCACTGGCGCTCCAAATATTGGCGAGCGTCCCCTTACTCAAGCGGAAGTTGCTAAAGCCGACGCCGATTTACGCGCTGCGCGCTGCTTCTTCTATGAATCCATTAATGATGCTTGGCAGACGTTAGAAAAAAACGAATCTCTATCTGTTCAGCAAATCAACTTATTACGCCTTTCATCGACACACGCTTCTCGTGTATCCGCTGAAGTCGCGCGTAAGGTTCAAATGTTATCTGGCATGACGGGCGTTTACAAAGCCAGCCCGTTGTCGCGTTTCGTTAACGATGCGCAAGTTGTTACTCAACACGCTTTTATGGGTGACATCACTTGGCAAAATGCCGGTGCCATCTTTTTTGGACAAAAACCATTACCAGGTTATTTATAAGAAATTAGCTTGATTTAGCCTATTTTTAGACGAATTTTTGATTATTGGAGAAATGAATTATGAGCGATAAAAAACCATTACGCGTACTGTTTTGCATGGGAATTAACCAAAACTTTATGGACGCAGCGCGCGAAGAGCAATTGGATGTTTGGGCGGCATTTGGCGCAATGTGGAATGGTATTCATGACATGGATGGTGTTGACGTGATCGGCAATATGGATGACGACCAAAGCATGGTTGGTCCTTCTGCTGGCTACCCTTGGACAACCTATCTTTTGGCTGATGTGAAGGATTACGACACAGTGGTTGCGTGCTGTAATTTGTTACGTACGACAGCGGTTGGCGATACGCCATACAAACTTTGGCGCTACGTGAAAATCGAATCTCGTATTGGTCGCGAACTGATTGTTCAGCGCGCCTAAGACCTGTCGATGAATATGAAGGACACAAGTATGAAGGACACGAGTGAGCTAGAAACTATATTGGCGCGAATTGACGCTTTAGAAAGTGACCGAGCGATTCGTGCTTGTATCAATCGCTACATGGATCTGTGCGATCACTTGAATCCAGCGACACCATTAGATGAATTAGGTGATCTATTTACCGAAGATGCTAAGTGGGAAGGTAAAGGTGCTCGTTATGCGAAAAGCTTTGGTGGTTATCAAGGCCGTGATGCCATTGTTTCAATGTTAGCGAAATATACCGCTGAGCCTGCTCATTTTTCGTTAAACGTGCATTACCTGTCATCCGAAGTGATTCGTGTTGATGGTGACCAGGCATCCGGCAGTTGGAACATGATTCAAGTTTCGAGCTTTAGCGCTGGTGGTTCTCATCTGAACAGTGCGCGTTTGAGCGTGTCGTTTCGACGTGATGATGGTGTGTGGCGAATGGCCCATTTTGAAACTGAGAATCTATTTAGTCGCCCAGTATCGGATTGGAATGATGATGCGACATTGCCCGTTCCTAAATAAACAAGCTGACACGAAAGCGACAGGGTCGATGTCTAAAAGATTAAAGTGAGAAAGAAGATGAGTGAATTAATTGAGTTGCAAAATATCAGTCTAAAAGCGGCGGATATGGTCGAAGAGGGTCGCGTTCACAAAGCGTTATATTCAGACCCAGAAATCTTTGAAGAAGAATTAGACAAAGTATTCCAAAATACTTGGATTTTCATTGGTCATGAAAGCGAAGTGCCAGAAGCGGGCAGCTTTAAAACCGCCTTCGTTGGTCGTCATCCGGTTATTTTAAGCCGTGACCGTAAAATGAATCTGCATGTTTTGCTTAATCGCTGTCGTCACCGTGGTGCAACCGTGTGTGAAGGTCGTAAAGGCAAAACGAAAGCCTTTACTTGTCCATATCACGGCTGGGGTTATGGTTTAGATGGTGGTTTGCGCGCAATACCAAAACCTGAAGAATACGAAGGTGTTATCGATAAAAATGATTTGCCATTAGAAAGCCTACGCCATGAATCGTACCAAGGCTTGGTTTTTGCGACCTTTAAAAGCGACATTGAGCCACTAGAAGATTTTTTGGGCGGCGCGAAAAAATGGATCGACTTGTTTATTAAGCAAGGTGGTGGTTATCCATTGAAAGTTTTGGGCGAGCATCGTTTTAACTTTCCAGGCAACTGGAAAATTCAGCTCGAAAACACCACAGATGCTTACCATTTCCCCATCATTCATAAGTCATTCATTAGTTCGTTGGACGATGCCACTGCTGATATTTTTGACTTCCTCGACGGTGACGGCTTTGTAGAAGATTTAGGTCATGGCCATAGTGTGATGGTGATGATTCCTGACTTAGTTGATTTAGAAGCGGATTTGGATCAACCGATTCCAGCGCGTTTTGAAGAGCTTGCTCAAGCATTACGTGACGAAGGCCAAGACGAAGAGCAGGTTAAACGTCTTGTTCGTGCAGCGCATGGTACTGGGTTTAACTTGAATTTATTCCCGAACGTATCTTGTTCGATGGCGTTTTTCCGTGTCTTGCGTCCAGTGAGTGTGAGCTTAACTGAGATTCAACACGTCGCCATTGGTGGTGAAGGTGCACCAGTATCATTCAACCGCAAACGCATGCGTCTACACGAACACTTCCAAGGGCCAATGGGCTTCGGAACGCCAGATGATGGTGAAGCATGGGAGCGTGTTCAAAAAGGATCAATGGCTGGTAAAGATGGCTGGATTCTTGTCAACCGCGGCATGGGTAATTTGCATACATCAAAAGATGGCAACGTGGCTGGAGCTGTGTGTTCAGAAACAGGAATGCGTGGTGCTTATCAGAAATACAAGCAAATGATGGCCGCCAAAGGGGAGAAATAAGATGACGATAAACATGGATTTGCTTAACAAGGCAACGGCATTTATTTGGTATGAAGCTGACTTGCTAGATCACCAAGAATATCAAACATGGTTGTCTCTTTGGGATACAAAAGGCTTATACATTGTGCCGACTGACAACAATGAAACAGATTACGAAAACACGCTGAACCTAGCATTAGATGATGCGGGTATGCGTCGAATGCGAGTAGCACGTTTGGAAAGCGGTGAATCAGTTTCGGCTGGTGCAGCAAGTAGCACCGTTCGTATGGTGTCGCGTTTGCGCATTTTGGAAGAAACCGCTGACTACATTGTTGTGCGCTGTGCGATGACATTGAACGAATTACGTCATGGCAACTTAGTGACTTATCCTGCCGATTTGGAATATCGCTTAAAGCCAACAGATGACGGTTTTATGATTGACCGTAAAGTTGTCAAATTGATGCATTCAGACGGTTTCTTACGCACGGTAAGTTTCATCTTTTAAACGGTTTTTCATGAAATATAGGTAGTTTTTCATGAGACAGAGGGCGAAATAATGACTCAATCTACACAGGCACAAGTGGCGTTAGTGACTGGTGCAGCGCAAGGGCTTGGTTTTCATATTGCATCACGTTTGTTTGCCGCGGGTTTTCGCGTAGTACTGACAGATGTAAATGGTGAGGCGGCTAAAAAAGCCGCGTTGTCACTTGATCCAGAAGGAATAAACGCCATTGCTTGCGAGTTGAATATTGCGAGGAAAGCTGATTTTGAAGCGGCACTGCAATTTGCTGTCACTAAGTTTGGCGCGTTGCAGGTATTGGTTAACAACGCTGCGGTGACGAAAGCGACGCCTGTCATGGATATTTCCCCAGAAGAGTTTAACGAAGTGGTGAATATCAACTTGGGTGGTGTGTTTGTTGGCTGCCAGGTGTTTGGTAAATACATGGCTGAGCAAGGTTATGGCCGAATCATCAACATGGCGTCTTTGGCTGGGCAAAATGGTGGCACTTCAACAGGTGCTCATTATGCCGCTTCCAAGGGCGGAATTTTGACACTAACAAAAGTCTTTGCCAAAGAGCTTGCTAGCAAAGGTGTGACCGTTAATGCCGTGGCACCTGGTCCGATTGATTCACCAATGGTGACCGCTTTGGTGCCAGAAGATCGTTTACCAACTTTGTTGGGCGCTATTCCGGTTGGTCGATTAGGTAATGCCGATTTTATTGGTGATGTGGTGGTGCAATTTGCTCGCCCAGAAGCCTACTTCACCACGGGAACAACGTGGGATGTGAATGGTGGTTTGTTTATGCGCTAAGCAGCTTTTGCCTGCTTATCGCGTTTTATTTGAGTTATGTCTGTGAGCCATTGTATCTGTGAACTAAGGCCCCGACTTAGGCTTGGGTCGGGAGGAGAGTTGGATGTCTGAAACGTTATTGAAAGTAGTTGTTCGTAAACGAGAAAACCACACTGATGGTGTAATTGCTTTAGAGCTTGCGAGTCTCAATGGTGAGGCATTGCCTGCGTTTGAAGCAGGTGCGCATATTGATGTGCATTTAGGCGATGATTTAATTCGTCAGTATTCACTGTGTGGTGATCCCGCCGACACGAGTGTTTATCGCTTAGGTATTTTAAAAGATCCGAACTCACGTGGTGGATCGATTGCTGCTCATCTTAATTTGCAAGAAGGTACCGAGATAAGCATTGGTGTTCCGCGTAACCATTTTCCATTAGAGATGAGCGCTAAGCGTTCTATCTTGATTGGTGGTGGAATCGGGATTACGCCAATGATCGCCATGGCGTATTCCTTGATCGCTGAAAACAAAACGTTTGAATTGCATTATTGCAGTCGTTCTCGTGAGACAAGTGGTTTCCTTAGTGAATTAACGTCTTGCTCTTTTACCAAGCATGTTGACATGCACTTTGATTCTGAAGACCAACGTTTGGACTTAGAAGCCGTTTTGAAAGACTTTGATGCGGACACTCATCTTTATGTTTGTGGTCCAAATGGGTTTATGGATTGGGTGATCGGCACTGCAAAAAATCTAGGTATGCCTGATAGCAACGTACATAAAGAATTTTTTAGTGTGGAAGTTGAAACTGGCGGTGCGAGTTTTGAAGTGTTTGCCGAGAAAAGTGGCGTCACAGTGCAAGTTGGCGAAAACGAAAGCATTGCAGACGCACTAAAATCCGCCGGCGTAAAAGTGAAAGTTTCCTGCGAACAGGGCACATGTGGAACCTGTCTTTGTGATGTCCTTGAAGGCACGCCAGAGCATCGCGATGTTTACCTGACGGAAGAAGAAAAAGAAGACAACGACCAGATTACCTTGTGTTGTTCTCGTTCACTGTCGCCACGCCTTGTCCTCGATATTTAATGCTCCCTTATAAGGGAAGGAGAACACCATGATAGAGACAAAATTATTCCGCGATGGCATGTCTATGTTGGGCGGTGCCGTGTCTGTGATCACCACAGATGGTGAAGCAGGACGTTTTGGTTTTACGGCAACGGCCGTTACTAGCGTGACAGATGAGCCACCGACTTTGTTGGTGTGTATGAACCGTAACTCGTTTGCTAACCCCCACTTTAAAAAGAACGCTGTGTTGTGCGTGAATGTACTACAAAGCCATCACCAAGGTGTTTCTTGGGATTTTGCCAACCGTGATTTGAGCAGTGAAGAGCGCTTTGCTAAACACCAATGGTCAACATTAAAAACTGGCGCGCCAGCATTGGACGAAGCCTTGGTTAGCTTTGATTGCGAAATCCATGAGAGCCATGAAATTGGTTCTCACACTGTTTTTTACTGCCGTGTAAAAGACGCAAAAGTCGGCACAGATGGTCAAGGCTTGGTTTACTTCAACCGTGCTTATCATTGTCTGAACGAACAATCTGTGGCACAAACCAAGTAATGAATAAAAGGTAATCAAGAGCTAAGCAATGTTGTATAACTGATAGGACTCAGTTGTTTTCTTAGGAGAGATGATGCGTAGGTTTTATAAAGGTTCTGATTTTTCAAGAGTGCAAAGTGTGGCCGAAATGGCTGCTCTTGCTCGCCACCGATTACCTGATTTTGCATGGGAATACTTGGCAGGTGGCGCGGAAAATGAACAGACCTTACATAGTAACGAGAGCGACTTCGCCAAGATTCGGCTGACTTCTCACACTTTAGTTGCCAATCATCCTCCGGTGTTAACAACATCACTGGTTGGGTCGTCAAGCGCCTTACCAATGATGATAGGTCCAAGCGGTTTTAATGGCATGTTATGGCCTCAGGCCGACATTGCTTTGGCAAAGGCCGCTAGCGCGAAAAAAATACCTTTCTGTTTAAGTACCGTGTCGAATGCTTCCATGGAGCAAGTGCGCGAAGCTGCTCAGGATCTCGATTTCTGGTTTCAGCTTTATGGCTTGAAAAATGCGCAGCTTAATGATGATTTATTAGCGCGAGCCAAAGCTGTTGACGTGAATACCTTGGTTATTACTTCGGATGCATCCGTAGTTGGCAACCGTGAATGGGATCGACGAAATTTTGCTAAACCGCGCCAACTCACATGGCACAACAAAGCCAATGTGCTTATGCACCCAAACTGGATTCGCCGAGTCATGATGCCCAATGGTTTGCCAACCATGGGGAATTTGAACCCTTATTTGCCTACGAATGAACAAAGCGCCTTGGGAGCTATGAAATTTATCCAAGAGCAGCTTGATACCTTATTGGATTGGGAGAAAATCGCCAAGATTAGAGATCAGTGGCACGGCAAGCTGATTCTAAAAGGTGTACTGCATCCTGATGATGCAAGGCAAGCGCTGAAGCTGGGATTTGATGGCATCGTGGTCAGCAATCATGGCGGCCGTCAGCTCGATGGCGCTTTGTCTTCTATCGACGCTTTACCCGCGATTGTCGATGCCGTGGGTGGTGAAATAGACATATTGCTAGACAGCGGCATTCGTCGCGGCAGTGACATAGTAAAAGCCACCGCCCTAGGCGCGCAGGGCGTCATGCTGGGGCGCGCTACCTTATTCGGTGTTGCGGCTGGTGGTCAAATTGGTGCAACGCGGGTATTGGATATCTTGCAAGAAGAACTGGCTCGCAGCCTAAATTTAATGGGCGTTCAGCGACTCGATGAACTGACTTCAGAACACCTTTATTTACCTTAACAAGATTTTTAAACTCTTTAATAACGTAATGAGGCCTTGGTCTCACAAGGAACCAGTTTGTTTATGAATACAAAAATTGATTTAAATGAAATGGGCTTGTGCCAAATGCTACGCGCCATAGAAGAGGGTGCTTGTACCACCGAATCGGTTATTAATGCCTGTTTTGATCGCATAGAAGCTCGTGAACCAGACGTGGGTGCTTGGCAAGTAAAGCGTTCTCGCGACGAATATCTCGCTTATTACCAAGCCGATAAAGCCTTCTTTGATGCCAGTTTGTTAAGAGGCCTGCCATTAGGTGTGAAAGACATCATCGACACAGAGGAAATGCCCACAGAAATGGGCTCGTCGATTCATACCGGACGACAACCTGTTGAAGACGCCACTTGCGTCGCTTTGATTCGCGCTGCGGGTGGCATAGTGTTGGGTAAAACCGTCACCACAGAATTCGCTTACTTCAAACCGGGGAAAACCAAAAATCCTGCAGATTTAGAACGTACACCGGGCGGTTCGTCTAGTGGTTCGGCGGCGGCTATTGTCGACAACATGGTACCAATGGCGCTGGGTTCTCAAACTGCTGCTTCCGTCATTCGTCCTGCTGCTTATTGTGGCGCTATTGGTTACGTAGGAAGTCGAGGTGAATTTTCCCTGCGAGGCGGTCAACCATTAGCGCAATCTTTGGATTCGCTAGGCTTGTTTGCTCGTAATGTCGAAGATATTCAGCTGCTGCGCGCCATCTTGTTACGCCAACCCACGTCTATTAAACCAAGCGCATCAACAGCACCTAAATGCGTATTGGTTTGTCACGGGAAATTGGTCGGCGATACCTCGTCAGCCATGGAAAACGCCACGCAAAACGCTATAGAAATACTTAAAGCGCAAGGCGTCAAAGTGATCGAACTGGACGCCGGCAATCGCATAAAAGACATGGTAAACCACCACATTAATATCATGGCATGGGAAGTGTGTCGCAACTTAGCAATTGAATCTTTTCATCAAGATCAACTAAGTGATCCATTAGCCGCCTTGATGGAACAAGGCCTCGGCATGGACCGCGCAACTTACATTGACTCTTTGGATGCAACACAAGCTTGCCGAGATTGGCTATGGAATTATGCGCCAGAAGCCGACGCTATCTTGGCTCCAGCTGCACCTGATATCGCCCCGCTAGGCCACGCTGCCACTGGTGCACCTCACATGAGTCGTCCTTGGCAAGCCATGGGATTGCCCGTCATCAACGTACCAGGCATGACAGATGAAAACGGCGTACCGCTGGGTTTACAACTCATCGGCAAAGTGCGCGAAGACGACGCCTTATTGAACCACGCCAACTGGCTAATGCCACTGTTTGCTAAATAGACTATTAGGACAAAATTGCAGAATTGAATCGTTCCCAGGCGATTTATTTAGAGTATGACGTGAACTTCACGTCATACTCTTTTTTTGGCTTAGTACTTCTGACACAAGGTTTCACTAACACTTGGTTACCCCTCTTTCTTCTCGTTTTACTTAGGGTTATCACTTACTAGCTCTGGCTGGCAGCGTTCTTTCATTCTCACTGCTGTAACCACATTGTTTGTTGGATTAGAGATCATTCTCCTAATTTCCCCGTAGGTCTGCATGAGGGAGGCACGACCGTAATCTGCCGAAAATGGCGAAGCCATTTCAATTACAAAGCTGCTTACTAAAAACACACAAACTTGTTTTTCATGTTTGCAATCTCGAGAAATCAGTTCGATGCAATCCCGATTGCGCGACTTTATGGAGTTTCAGAGTCAGTTAAAAATATCCTATCTTGTAACCGATAAAATAATCTATGCCTTACGATATAACGAGCGTAGGAAGTAATCGTGCGCCTATGAAGAAAATCAGGCATTAAAGATCTTAAAGAGACCTTTTGGTTACTTTTGTGTCGCTAGACAAAAGTTACACGCCCAGCAGGGCGGAATAAAGGTCAGGAATACAAAGTGATTGAGAGGATGCAAATTTGACCCCTTGGAGTCGAGAAACAAAAAAGGCGACTAATCAGTCGCCTTTCGCACATCTAGAGTGCTTGCTTATCAAGCGTGAATATCACCACGTTTCACCTGCATGCGACGTAAGAACTCCGACATGATGTGCATGTAAAGTTCATCGCCTAGGTATTTGTCTTCTACGCCGCGGTCGATACTTGGGTTGTCGTTTACTTCGATAACGTAACCACGGCCGTTGATTTCTTTTACGTCGACGCCGTATAAGCCTTCACCAATCGGTTTGGTGGCAGCGATGGCGGCTTGTAGCACGCGTCGTGGCACTTCGAAGGTTGGTAAAGTATCAAATCCGCCGCTTTGGCTTTTGCTGCCTGTATGTTGGTAAATCTGCCAGTGGTTTTTAACCATGTAGTAGCGACAAGCAAAGATCGGTTTGTTGTTCAGTACGCCGATACGCCAGTCGAATTCGGTGTAAAGGTATTCTTGAACCAATAGCAAAGACGATTTTTTAAACAAGGTGTTCAAACTTTCGGTCAAAGCTTCGCGGTTTTCAGCTTTTATAACGCCTTTAGAAAATGCGCCGTCTGGAATTTTTACCACCATTGGGTAGCTGATAACGGCTTCTAATGCATCTTCTACGTTGTCTTCACCCTTGTGTACGATGCGTGTTTTTGGGCATGGTACTTTGTGGGTGTTGAACAAATCTGCTAAGTAGACTTTGTTGGTACAGCGCATGATGGATTGTGGGTCGTCCATTACAACTAATCCCAGACCTTCGGCTTTTTTGGCAAAGCGGTAGGTGTGGTGGTCGATGTTGGTGGTTTCACGAATAAACAAACCATCGTATTCTGGCAAACGCATGATGTCTTTTGGGCCAATCGTATCAACGTGTATACCAAGTTGTTTACCAGCTTGGATAAACTTTTTAATCGCTTGGTCATCACTTGGTGGCATGGCTTCTTCTGGGTTAACCAAAATTGCCATGTCGAATTTCGCGGCACGTTGAATGCGGCCTTTGCTCCACACTTTGTTGCTAAAAGCTTCCAAGGATTCTGCGAATAGGGTTTCTTCCTCTTCGCTCAGTTTACTTTGTGACGTAGAGAAAAGGGCGGTGACTTGCCATTCTTTGCGGAATTTCAAAGTCACTTCCAGTACAGGACTGGGAAAGCTTTCGAATAATTTTCGTGCAAATTCCTTCATTTCTGGATGAATCGTTTTACCGAATACACAGTGGAATTTCATTTCCATCGGTGCTTCTGGTTTAGCGAGTTTTTTTGCCAGCAATGGTAACCATTGAGATATCTCTAACTCATACAGGTCTTTTTTGCTCAGGTCATTAAGCACGCGCACGGAAGGCATAACGTGATGGCCACGGCTTTCTGCCAACAGAGAGCAGTAATATCCATCAGATAGATATTTGCTGCTTTTACATAGGTTGATGATTCGTGTGCGTCCTTGGCTTTTTGTCGCTGCCAAGTTTAGGTATTGAGTAAAAGTGATCACTCGATCACTAGGTAAGAACGCTGACCAATCTTTGGCCTGATCAACAACTATGTAAGTCTGTGACATTGGGTATGCTTTTCCTTTTGCTTAAAAAATCATTATGGGTGTTTAAAAGTGTATCAAATAGGGCGCTAAAAACACCCTTAATTTGTGCGGATGGTGCGCTTGTTTTACTAATTTAACAATAGTCTAAAATGAAAAAATAAAATGTTTTTTTGATGAAAAAATAGACTATCTTTTAGATAGGTTTCGCCCTAGAATGCGCGAAAATTTTCATCGTAAAATCGTGGCTTTTTTACTCCCTTTTATAGTGATTGAAAAGATGACGGTTCGACGATCCTAGCGACCTTTTGCCCTTTTGAGGCGATGTAATGATCACAAGCCCGGTCACCAGTTCTTCCCCAAATATTGATATACGTTTAGCCAGTATAGACGATTTAAAGGCATTGCTCGTTTTGGAGGGCAAAGCCTTTACTGGCGACCGTTTGAGTCGTCGTAGCTTTCGTCATGCCATTACGAGTTCTGGTTCAGCGCTATTTGTTGCAATGAAGGAAGACGATGAGCTGCTGGGTTATGCCTTGTTGCACCTTCGCCAAGGTACTCACTTGGCACGTTTGTATTCGCTTGCGGTATCCCCTGAGGCTCGTGGCCTTGGTATTGGGAAATTGTTGATCCAAGCCTGTGAGAAAAAAGCCCTCAAAAAAGGCAAAATGTTGCTGCGTTTGGAAGTCAGTGATGTGAATCATAATGCCATCACCTTGTATCAAAAAATGGGTTACAAGGAATTTGGTCATTACGATGCTTATTACGAAGACCAAACCGATGCGATTCGTATGCAGAAACGTTTGCGTCATGCTGGTGACGAACAAACCACGCGAGCCATTCCTTGGTTAGCGCAAGGCACGCCATTTACCTGTGGACCTGCGTCGTTGCAAATGGTGTTGTCTTCGATGCATCCAGATTATCAAGCGACGCCTAACGATGAGTTAGAGATTTGGCGTGAAGCGACGACGATTTTTATGACGTCTGGTCATGGAGGTTGTCATCCTATGGGGTTGGCTTTGGCGGCGAAGAAGCGTGGCTTGTCAGCGGATGTTTGGTTGAGCGAAGAAGGCCCGTTGTTTGTCGACAGCGTGCGTAATGAACTGAAAAAAAACGTCATCACGCGCGTGCATGAAAGCTTTGCCCAACAATGTGAAGATGTCGGTGTTCCCTTGCATTACACTGCGATGCCGTTGGCGCAATTGATCGAAGCGTTTGATGATGGCGCCTTAGCGATTATCTTGATCAGCACCTTCCGTATGGACGGTAAAAAATCTCCCCATTGGGTGGTGATGTCTGGCTACGACGAACATTGTATTCTTGTGCATGATCCAGACTTAGACGACGATAAAAAATTACCTGACGATCCACCAAGTCCGTTGGATTGCCAATACGTACCGATTGCCCGTGATGAGTTTGAAAAAATGTCACGCTTTGGACAAAGTCGTCTTCAAGCCACTGTCGTGCTAAAAAGGCTGTAGTACTGCAAAGATTGTAGCGCTGAAAACGGCTTAGTTTCTGTTGTTTGTTTGTTTGTTTGTTTGATTGCTTATATTGGAAAGCCGCAGAGTTTGGCGGCGTTTTCCCAGAAAAACTTTGCTCGTATACTTGCATCAGGAAACTGCTTCTCTGCAAGGCTGAGCAAAGTGCCATAATCCATTCTGTGTTGCGCTTTTAAGAACGGCCAATCCGATCCCCAAATGATGCGATCCTCTCCGAAACTTTCAACAATGGCATCGACATAAGGTTTTGTGTCGGCATAAGGAAATACGCTTTGCGTGAATTTGGCAAAGCCAGAAACCTTGATGTAAGCACGTTGCGTTTTTGCTAGCGCAAGTACGGCTTGAAAGCCTTTGTTTGTTACGCCTTTTTCAATATTAGGTCGGCCACAATGGTCGATTAATATTTTTGCCTTGCTGTTCATTAATAAGGGCGCGAGATCGAGCATTTGCTCGTCTTCGATTTGCACCTGAATAATCATATCGAGATCCGCTAGGCGATCCATTAATGGTGCGGATTGCGCAAAGTGCTCAAATCCATAATAAGCGACATTGAAGGTAACACCGATCACGCCTTGGGCTTTTAGCTGTGCAAGTTCTTCTGATGATGTGTCTTGTTTGACTACAGCCATGCCTTTGAAGCGACCGTTGGAGCGAGCTATCGCATCTAGCAAAGCGCGATTGTCGTTTTCTCCATAGGCGGAGTTTGGGCCAACTAATAGAGCGTGTGACACTCCGTAGGTTTCTAGAACTTGTAGAAAGTAATCTGCTGTCGCGACTTCATGTCCTTCTGGTGCATAAGGTGTCTTTGCTTGATAGGGAAAGCTCTGTGGGTCAAAAATGTGATTGTGACAATCTATTTTACGTTCAGTGAATACCGACATAATAACTCCTCACTTGTTGTGTCTGTACAATACTGACAGAAGGTCGGGTAGGCTATTTGATTTTGGTTGTTAGGCATTGGAAATATTGGATGGCGTTTTGCTTTGAAGAAAGTTATTTATGATGCTGCACAAAAATCCAAGCACTCGCTTTTAAAGGCTGTCATGATAATACTCATAAATATGAATGAATTGATTTAAGGAGTACTAAATGAAGGTTGCGTTTACTAGTGACAATATTGCCGGAGCGTCAGATTCTGTTTTTAAAGCCATGATGGAAGCCGCGCAAGGCGACGCTATGCCATACGGGAATGATGATGGCACGGCTCAAGTCACGCGTATGTTGTCGGAACTGTTTGAGTGTGAAGTCGATGCGTTTTTGGTTTCTACTGGAACGGCGGCGAATGTATTGAGCATCAGTGCGTTAACGCCGCCTTGGGGTAGTGTGTTGTGTCATTCTGAAAGCCATTTGTTGAATGATGAATGTACTGCGCCTGAGTTTTATACCAATGGCGCACGTTTTGTCGGTATTAGTGGCGCGGATGCCAAGATGGATCCTGATCAGCTGAAGAAATTGGTGAGTCAAAAAATCGGTGATGTGCATTCTTGTCAGCCATCTGTTGTTAGCCTTTCTCAAGTGACGGAAGTGGGCAGTGTTTATTCGTTAGATGAGATTCGTGCCATTAGCGATGTGGCAAAAACGGCTGGATTGCCTGTTCATATGGACGGCGCACGTTTTGCCAATGCCTTGCTTGCCTTGGGTTGCACTCCAGCGGAAATGACGTGGAAAGCGGGCGTGGATATAGTGTCATTTGGCGCGACGAAAAATGGCGTGATGGCGGCAGAAGCCATTGTAGTGTTTAAGCAATCCCTCGAAAATAAAGGAGTCTCCAGCGAGCAAGTAGCGAAAGAGTTGGGTTATCGTCGTAAACGCGGTGGGCATTTGCATTCGAAAATGCGTTTGTTGTCTTCACAGATGATTGCTTACTTAACCGATGATTTGTGGCGTACCAATGCGACTCATGCCAATGCCATGATGGCTTTGTTGCAAGAAGGTTTGAAAGCCGTTCCTGGTGTAAAAATTAATACGCCAGCTCAGGCAAACATGCTGTTTTGTACCTTGCCATTGCCAATGATTGACCATCTGCAAGCTGAAGGCTTTGGTTTTTATGGCGGTCGTTGGGAAGAAGGTGTGATTCGATTGGTGACTTCTTTTAGAACACCAAAAGAAGGTGTTGAGGCTTTTATAAAAAGTGCGAGACAGTTTGCAACTAAATAGCCTATTTGTAGGTCTATAATTAAGTACAGTTTTTTGGGGATAGTTGTACTAAGCGATTGTTGGTGACTTTTGACGCCCAACAGTGCCTACTGTAATGGCGATAAATTTGTCGTTCCGTTTGTATTTTTTGCATGGTGATTCATAACAGCGTGGAAAGAATATAAGTCGGGTGTGTTTTGAAAATTAAGGATTCATTGTTATGGAAGAAATACTTAGCTATATATTAAGCGTTCAGACTCTGGTGCTTGTACTAGTGGTTGTACTGCTAAAAACCTCGATCAAGTTTGTGCCGCAGAATCAGGCATACGTTATTGAGCGTTTTGGTAAATACCAGTCTACAAAAGAGGCAGGATTGAATTTCATCTTTCCTTTTATTGATCGTATTTCTGCGGATCGCACTTTAAAAGAGCAGGCGGTAGATGTGCCTGAGCAAAGTGCTATTACCAAGGATAATATTTCTTTGCGTGTTGATGGCGTATTGTATTTCCGTGTATTAGACCCTTATAAAGCAACTTATGGTGTAGAGAATTATGTCTTCGCTGTGACTCAGTTAGCGCAAACTACGATGCGTTCTGAGTTAGGTAAAATGGAATTAGATAAAACATTTGAAGAGCGCGATGTGCTTAACACCAATATTGTGGCGTCGATTAATGATGCTGCAGGTCCTTGGGGTATTCAGGTGTTGCGTTACGAAATAAAAGACATTGTTCCACCACAATCAGTGATGGAAGCGATGGAAGCCCAAATGAAAGCTGAACGTGTTAAACGTGCGCAAATTTTGGAATCGGAAGGGGATCGTCAAGCGGCGATTAACCGTGCCGAAGGTAAAAAAGCCTCTGTTGTATTAGCCGCAGAAGCAGATAAAGAAGAGCAAGTGTTGCGTGCAGAAGGTGAGGCGAAAGCTATCGTTGCTGTTGCATCCGCTCAAGCCGAAGCACTTCGCCAAGTAGGTGAAGCCGCGGCAACTGAAGAAGGTCAGAAAGCGATTCAACTTGATCTTGCAACGAAAGCGATTGAAGCGAAACGTGCGATTGCGAAAGAATCGTCTGTGGTCTTGTTGCCAGATGGCGCAACTGAAACAGCGGCAGTGGTTGCTCAAGCTATGACAATTATCCAGAAAATGACGAAAGGGAGCTAGGTATGGATATCATTGCCAATAATCTGGCTCAAAGCTTGTTTATTGTTGGTTTGATTCTATTGGTCATCGAAGTGGCGGTATTGGGATTTTCTACCTTTGTGCTGTTCTTTGTTGGCTTGGCTGCGATGGCAACCGGTGCTTTGGTCTATGTTGGGGTATTGCCTAATAGTTTGTTGAGTGCTTCTTTCAGTACTGGCGTGATGACCATATTGGCCGCGTTAGTATTGTGGAAACCATTGAAGCGCATGCAATCTAAGGTGAGCACCAAAAAAACCAAAAGCGAATTTACCGATCATCAGTTCTTTTTGAAAGAAGCTGTATCGCCAACTCAGTCTCCTAAGTACCACTATTCTGGTATTGAATGGTCTTTGGTAAGTGAAGAGCCCATTGAAGCTGGAACGAAAGTAGAAGTGACTGAGGCCGAAGTAGGCAAATTGTATATCAAAGCGATTAGCTCTAAGTAAACGCCTTTAGTTCTTAATTAAAGAAACACCAAGTATGCCGGTTGTGAACCGAACATGCTTGGTGTTTTTTTTATGGCTTTGGATGGGAGGCAAAAGCTAGCATTCAGTGATAGAATTGCTTGTAACGTGGATAGGAGTGATGCATATGTCTGACGCATTAAAAACCGTACTGGATAATATGGAGCAATTAACGCCTAGTGAAAAAGCTTTGGCAGCTCATTGTCTTTTGTCTTCTCTTGAAGGTGAGCCGAGTAATGATGTTGAGTCGGTTTGGTTAGCATTAGCAGAAGATCGCAGCAATGCTTTGTTGTCTGGCGATGTAAAGGCAGTAAGTTGGGAGGAAATTAAGGCTCAAGTTGTAAAATAATATGTTGAATTTAACCTTTCATCCTGATCTCAGTCAGGAAATTAAATCCTCCTATGATTGGTATCAACTTCAAGCCAAAGGGCTTGGTGATGATTTTATTAAAGAGCTTGAATCTGCATTCAAAACAATTCTGGCGCTTCCTCGAACTTGGCCCAAGTTCGGTGCAAATCATCATAGATTTTTATTATCTCGTTTTCCTTTCTCTGTCATTTATCAAGTGCATTCAGATAACCTTTATGTGATTGCCATCATGCATAACAGTAAAAATCCGGGCTATTGGTTGAAAAGAGATTAATTGGTGCTTTCTGCATTGGTGATTTTTTGTGGCAACCAGAATGAAATAACACTGGTAAGTATAAGAAACCCACAAGACACCCAGAGGCAGGCGATCAAGCCAAAGTTTTGGTAAATCCATCCTGATAAAATTGTGCCGATGAGTCGTCCCATGGCGTTGGCCATGTAGTAAAAGCCCACATCTAATGACACGCCATCTTCACTGGCATAGTGAACGATTAAATAGCTATGTAAGGATGAATTGATAGCAAACACCACGCCGAATATTATGAGTCCGCTCAATAGAATCCATAATGTGTGATCAAAATTCTGTAAACCAATCGCGATGGCTGCTGGAATAGCGCTAAGCAGCATGGCCCAAAATCTGGCTTGCTTGCCGCTGGGTGTTTGCTGTTTTTTCTTACCCGTTATATGTGGAGCGAGGCTCTGAACTATGCCATAGCCGATGACCCATAAGGCAAGGAAGCTGCCGACACGCCAATGATCCCAGTCAAATTGGCTCGACAAATACACTGGCACCGCAATGACAAACCATACATCCCGAGCGCCGAACAGAAAGAGGCGAGCCGCAGACAGGATATTGATTTCAGCACTTTTTGAAAACATCTGCGAGAATTTTGGTTTGTTTTTTGCCTTGCCTAAATCCTCTCGAAGCAGATACAAGCTGGCGAGCCAAACTATGCCAAGAGCAATAGCCATGGCTAAGATGGCGTTATGAAAACCGATGGTGCTAAGTAGAAAACCACCTAAGAAAAATCCCACGCCTTTGAGCGCATTTTTCGAGCCGGTGAGTAGGGCAACCCATTTGTACAAGGTGCCGCTGGCATTTTTCGGAACGAGAGTTTTGATGGCGCTTTTGGCACTCATTTTGTTGAGATCTTTGGCAATACCCGACAAGGCTTGTGCCGCCATCACCCAAGGAATGGTTAAAAAGCTGGAGGGTAATAACAGCATAGACAGGGCAACCACTTGCATGGCGAGGCCAATGTTCATGGTGCGGTTGAGTCCCCATTTAGCCCCAAGCCAGCCACCAAAGAGATTAGTGATTACACCGAAAAATTCGTAAAACAAGAAGAGCAAAGCGATGTCCAATGCACCATAACCCAGCTGATAGAAATACAACACGACCAGCATGCGCAACGCGCCGTCAGTCAGAGTGAAACTCCAGTAATTACCTGTGACGATAAGATACTGACGAACGCTTTTTGGTAATTGTGACAGCATTGGTTGTTTTCGCTTTGCTCTTTATATATTTTTCAAGTGTGTTGTTATTTATTTATCTAGTCTGCCAACTTTTCGCATTAGTTCTGCGGTGCGGTTGGCGTAGCCCCATTCGTTATCGTACCAAACATAGAGTTTTACTTGGGTGCCGTTAATTACTAAGGTGCTGAGTGCGTCGATGATGCAAGAGCGAGGATCGGTGCGGTAATCAATCGATACTAATGGGCGAACTTCGTAGCCAAGAATGTTTTTTAATTCGCCTTCGCTGGCCGTTTTGAGTAGTTGATTGATTTCTTCTTCTGACGTTGGGCGTTTCATTTCAAACACGCAATCGGTTAAAGACGCGTTGGTCAAAGGCACGCGCACAGCGTGGCCGTTTAGTTTGCCTTTTAGTGCTGGAAAGATATGCGTAATGGCGGTTGCTGAGCCTGTGGTGGTTGGAATCAAACTGCTGCCACAAGAACGAGCGCGGCGTAAATCTTTGTGCGGCGCATCAATGATGGTTTGTGTGTTGGTGATGCTATGAATCGTCGTCATAGAGCCATGTTTAATGCCGATGGCATCTTGCAAAACTTTAACTACTGGTGCGAGTGAGTTTGTGGTGCAAGACGCTGCGGTGACGATAGGGTGCAAGCTTGGATCGTAGTCGTCATCGTTAACGCCCATGACGATATTCAGCACGCCATCTTCTTTGACTGGCGCGGTTACCACAACGCGTTTTACGCCTTGGTCTAAATAGGCTTGTAACGCTGCTTTGGTCTTCATCACGCCTGTCGCTTCAATGACTACATCGCATTGTGACCAGTCCGTTTCTGCAAGTGTACGGTTTTGTGTGCAAGTAATGGTTTTGCCATTCACAATGATATTGTTGCCTTCGCTGCTTGCCTCGTTGTGCCAGCGACCATGAACCGAGTCGAAGTTAACCAAGTGAGCGAGTGTGGCGGCATCGCCTTTTAGATCGTTGATTTGCACAAACTCTACATCGTCCCAGTCAAAAGCTGCACGAAAAGAAAGTCGTCCCATACGGCCAAAGCCGTTTATTCCTACTTTAATAGTCATTGTGTTGTCTCAAATGAATGATGAAAATTGGATGGTTAGCAGCAAGTTCCAGTACGTTTTGGCCTGCCGCCCATGGTTTCGAGCTGATCTATATTGTCTTTTAGCCACAAAATTTGGTTGTCTAGTGTGGTTTGTAAGACACTCTTCGCCCAATTGGGCAGTTCTGGATGTAATTGATAAAACACCCATTGTCCTTGTCTTCGATCACTTAGAACGCCATTTTTTCGTAGCTGGGCAAGGTGGCGAGATATTTTAGGTTGCGTTTCATTTAGTGCTTCGGTGAGTTCGCAAACACACAGTTCTTGATATTGAGTAATGAGTAATAGGCTTCGCAATCGAGTGTCATCGGCGAGCGCTTTGTAGAAATGATCGGGCTTCATTGTAAAAAAAACACATCAGTTAATGTTGATAGAAGTGTATGTGGAAAAGCATATATATGCAAAACCATATATTTAAATTGTTAAACATTTAACAAAAAATTCATCTATGGTTTGGGCTGAAAATAGAAAAGTCGAAGGCAATAAAAAGGGCGAGTTCCGAAGAAGTCGCCCTTGATGGATATTGCTTGATGAGTATCGTTTGATAGAAATTGAATGCTCTAACGCAGAATCAAAAGTGGAATATCGCTCTCAATTATCATCTTGCTGGTGTTGCTGCCAACAAAGAATTGACGAACTTTAGAGTGGGCATACGCGCCCATCGCCATGAGTTCTATTTGGTTCTCTTCACGGTATTGAGTCAGCACAGGGTAAATCTTCCCCGGAATGATGGATGCCGTGACGTCAAAGCCTTCTTCTTCAAGCTTGCGATGTGCTTCTTCTAGTTTAAGGCGTCTTTCTGGTGTTGCTTCACCAGCCATGACGAGATGGCAAGGTAAACCGAGCAATAGTGGGCTTTGCGCGATACGTGCGATCGCATTATCTGCAGCCTCTCGACCATCGTAAGCAATCATAAAGTTTGTTGGCGCTTTAAATTTGCCGACGCTGATTAAGATTGGACGATGCAATGTTCGAGCGACTCTCTCGATGTGAGAGCCAATGGTGTGAGCACTTTGCGTATGACCGCTGCCACAACGACCCAAGACGATAAGCCGAGATTCTTCCTCAAGGTCGAGGAGGTTGTCGACTAAATCGCCATGACGCTGCAGTAATTCGATTTGCTTGGCGCCAGCCTTATGAGCAAATTCTTTGGCGTTTTCGAGCACCAGCTTGCCATGCTCTAAGGCTAATTTAGCGCGTTTCGCATCCAGGGCAACAAGCTCTTCTAGCAGGTGCTCTCGGCTGCCTAAGCCGATTGAACCAGAAAGATCTTCGTCGGTTCTCACAGCTTCTTTTTCCAAAGAGTGCATCAAGATTAATGGCGAGCCCATTTGCTTGGCCGCCCACACGGATGCGGTGGTGACACACTCAGATAGAGAAGAACCATCGATACAAGCTATTATGTTAGTCATGTTGCACTCCTTGTTATTATTCGAGGGTGTTTTAGTGACCACCCATTACTTTTTCGACTTCTTCAGGATTGTTGTGAACCCCAAATTTATCGACGACTGTTGCACTAGCTTCGTTCATTCCTACCAGTTCAACCTCGGCACCTTCGCGACGGAATTTAATTACTACTTTATCCAAAGCGGATACGGCTGTGATGTCCCAAAAGTGTGCATCGGTTAAATCAATCGTAACTCTTTCAACCGCTTCTTTAAAATCAAAAGACGCATTAAATTGATCTGACGACGCAAAAAACACTTGTCCGATGACTTTATAAGTACGATGACCTGTTTGTTCGCCTTGCTCGTTTTTCACCACCATCAAGCGGCCGATTTTGTTAGCGAAGAACAAAGATGCCAGTAATACACCGACAAATACGCCGATTGCTAAATTATGTGTGGCAACCACAATAGAAACGGTAGCCAACATTACAATATTAGTCGATAACGGGTGTTTTTTCAGGTTGATGATGGATTCCCAAGAGAAAGTACCAATTGACACCATGATCATAACGGCAACCAAAGCCGCCATCGGGATTTGACTAATCAGGTCGTCTAAGAAAACCACCATGATCAACAATAAGAAACCAGCAATAAAGGTGGAAAGACGACCTCGACCACCAGATTTTACGTTGATAAC
The DNA here is from genome assembly GCF_002792415.1 of Marinomonas sp. BSi20584. Taxonomy (NCBI): domain Bacteria; kingdom Pseudomonadati; phylum Pseudomonadota; class Gammaproteobacteria; order Oceanospirillales; family Oceanospirillaceae; genus Marinomonas; species Marinomonas sp. BSi20584. The sequence goes on along the minus strand of NZ_KZ454889.1, from coordinate 3,017 downwards.
GGATTGTCCAATCATGGCACAACCAGCCATGCCACCCAACAGACCTGAAGCGATGTTGGCAATACCTTGGCCTTTACACTCGCGGTTTTTGTCACTGCCTGTATCCGTGAATTCATCAACAATGGTTGCTGTCATCATGGATTCCAACAAACCGACCACAGCAAGGCCAAGTGAGTAAGGTAAAATGATCATTAGGGTTTCTAGGTTTAACGGAACGTCTGGCCATAAGAAGATAGGCAGAGTATCGGGTAGTTCGCCCATATCGCCAACGGTACGAATGTCTAAACCGTACACCATCGCAAAAGCAGTCAATACGACGATACATACTAATGGTGAAGGGAGCGCTTTACCGATGACAGGAAGGAGTGGAAATAGATAAATAATACCCAAGCCCGCAGCTGTCATGGCGTATACGTGCCATGTGACATTGGTTAGTTCTGGCAACTGTGCCATGAATATCAAAATCGCCAAAGCGTTTACAAAGCCAGTTACGACGGACCGCGAGACAAACCTCATTAAGGCCCCGAGTTTTAAATACCCCGCGATTATCTGGAAAACACCTGTTAGTAGTGTGGCTGCAAGTAAATACTCTAAACCGTGCTCTTTTACCAAGGTCACCATTAATAGTGCCATCGCACCCGTGGCGGCGGAAATCATTCCAGGGCGACCGCCAACAAATGAGATGACCACGGCAATACAGAAAGAGGCATACAAGCCTACTTTAGGATCAACGCCAGCAATGATGGAAAATGCAATCGCTTCTGGGATCAAAGCAAGCGCAACCACAGTGCCAGCGAGAGAGTCGCCTTTAATGTTTGAGAACCAGTCTCGTTTTATCGTATCGATCATGTATTACCTTCTGAATAAATTAGAGCATATAAGCTGTAGTCGCTAGTTAATTAGCAGTTTGCTTTATAGGTTTTTTATCTTGTTAGCCGTTTTTTATAAAAATGTGTTCGGAATATTGCGCCATGATTAGGGCTATGCGAAACACTCCCATAAAGGCTCATTGAGTGAGTCCTAGAGACTCTGAAATAGGCATCGCGCAGCGTTTGACCCTTAAGTGCTTAAGATCTGTGCCCGAAAGAGCGGAAATTATAAAGAGTTGATTTATGCATAGCAATGACAATGGAGCAGAAGGGCTGTGGTATTTAGGTGGGAAAGCAAAAAAGAACCAAAAAAGGATAGAAAATGTTAAAAAAGTGGACTGACTGTACCAAGGTACAATAGCTACCTTGCCTTTTCTGCCCTATCTTGAGAGTAATTATAGAACTATTACGACTTATTTTTAGTCTTCTTTTTAGGGAACGTATCATGAGCGACAGTCAAGCACCATTTGCAACACTAGGCAACGCGATCGGCTTTATCACTAAGTTAACCGGCTCAGTGATAATTCAATCCATTGATGGCCAAGAGCGTGTGGTGAAAATCGGTGACGCGGTTTTCTTTGGCGAGACTGTTGTGACGGGCAGCAATAGTAGTGTGACTATTGCCTTCGTTGATGGCACCGAAGTGGTTATTGGCGGTGATTCTGTTGTTGAAATCACTGATGAAATCTACAACACAGGAGATAACGAAGACCTTGTTGCAGACTCTTCCACAGACGTAGACGCGCTACAAGATGCCATCTTAGCGGGTGATGACCCTACCTTAGTTCAAGAAGCTCCAGCAGCGGGTGAGGCTATAGGTGAGCAGCAACGTGTCGATGTCGATATTGATCGAAATGATAACACTGCACTTCCTACTTTTGGTAATGACTCATCAAGTGCTTTGCCAAAATATGGCTATGACACAAATAACAATGGTGGTGGGTCAGCTACACAAACTCAAGATACCACACCTACAACGTCAAATAGAACGATTCCAGTAACAGGTAATGTTCCAGCAATTGCAGGTACTGTCACGGTTAGTTCTATCACTGAAGATGATGTTGTAAATAAAGCTGAAGCGAATGGAACTATAACTGTAACAGGTACAGCTACTGGTGGAGATATTTCTCAAGGTGATCAAGTTATTTTGGTTATTAATGGAGTAACTTACACAACCACCGTTAGCTCAACTGGTACTTGGTCTGTTGGGGTTGCTGGTTCGGATTTGGCGGCGGATACAGAATTTGATGCAGTTGTAACATCCAGTAATAGTTCTGGAAATACAGTTGAGAGCACAGGCTCATCGACTCATGCGGTTGATACAGCAATTAGTACACCAATTATTGATTTGGTCTCAGCAAGTGATACTGGTGATTCTTCAGTCGACAATCTAACAAATGACACCACCGCCACATTCACTCTTTCTAACATTGATAGTGATGTGACCCTTGTTGAAGTATTCAGCGGCACAACAAAATTAGGTAACGCAGTACAGGCAGCAGATGGTAGTTGGAGTTTTACAGCGACTAATGGGCAATTAGCTGAAGGTGCTAACACTCTTACCGTTAAAGTGACTGATAATGCTGGCAATACAGCGACTTCTACTCCACTAGATGTCACTTTAGATACGCAAGCAAGTGCCTCTATTAGCATTGATACAATAGCTGGTGATGATGTACTTAATGCTATTGAGGCGAGTGGTATTGTAACGATTACAGGGAGAGTAGATGGTGATGCTGCTGAGGGCGATACAGTTACCTTGACGATTAATGGCGACAGTTCAAAATATACGGGTTTGGTTACTACTAATGAAAATGGTGGTTTGGTCTATAGTATCAATGTTGAAGGTAGTGATTTAACAAATAATCGTATTATACAAGCGAGTGTTTCCGGAACTGATGCAGCAGGGAATGCGTTCACTGCGACTTCAGAGTCCACCGATGGTGTATATCAAGATAAAAGCACTGTTATTGCTAAGCTTGATGATAATGGATTCACTTTTGAGGGTGAAGATGCAATTTTCACTCTGTCACTCAACCAAGCTTCTCCAACGGATGTTACCGTTAAATTATCGACATCCTTTAATACTGCAAGTGCCGATGATATTGGCACCATGACCGCGAGTTATGTGGATGAAAACGGTCAAAC
>NZ_KZ454888.1:0-91959 GCF_002792415.1 Marinomonas sp. BSi20584 | reverse complement strand
TCGGGAGTTCGAACCTCTCCACACCCACCATATCGTTAATTATTCCCTATTTATTTTCCTACCTAATCAAAAATCTTATTCAGCTCAAAAATTTACCTTCCTTCGTATTTTTTATGGTAAATCCCTCAAAATTATTTTTTATATTGTAAGTTTATCTATTACTTATCATTATTTTTCCTTTTTAGCCTAATATTGTGTAAATATTGTATTGCGTAAGAAATACTTGCTGGTAATATCAGGCTATGTGCTTCTATACTTGAAGCGTATAAGTGACACAATGATAAAAAATAAAATTTCCAATAAAAATAACAATGGAGCTTATTTATGACTACTTCCTCAAAATTCATGTTTAGAGCAAGTCTTGTTGCGGTCTCTGTGGCAGCAGCGTCATCAGCTTATTCTGCAGGTTTTGCTTTAAATGATCACAGTGCTACAGCTTCAGGTAAGGCCTTAGGTGGTGTAGCGGCTTCTAATGAAGATATTTCTGCCAGCTTCTGGAACCCTGCGCTCTTTGTAAATGCTAAAGAGACAACAGTTTATGCATCGGGTGCTTATGTCATGCCAAGTATGGATGTGACAGTAAATTCTGCATCAGATGCTCAGGGTACAGATTTAACTGCAGATGGCGCGACAAATGATTCTGTTGATAATACTTTAGTTCCTGCTTTCTATTTTGCGAAACCTATTAATGATAAGACTGTGGCTGGCATCTCGTTAAACGTACCGTTTGGTTTGTCGGGTGATTATGGTCAAGATTGGGCTGGCCGTTTTCATGCTACGGAAACAGCAATTCAAGATATTGCATTAAGTTTTGCTCTTGCACATCGTATGAATGATTGGGTGTCATTAGGTGCGAGTATTCAAGTGCATCGTGCGGAAGTTGTCTTAGAATCGTCTGTAGGTGCAGTTAATGCTCCTTTAAGAGAGGGCGTTGGTCGCATTGAGGCGGACGATATAAGTTACGGATATAGTTTGGGTGTGGCATTAGAACCAAGAAAAGGTACACGTGTAGGTTTAGGGTATCGTAGTGAAGTGGATTTTGATTTCAAGGGTGATGTAAAATATACTGATGTGAATAGCGCTTTAGCAGGATATGCTAAACTTTCTGATGCTTCTGTAAGTGACTCAATTACTTTTCCCTCAGTACTGGCATTGAGTGTTGAGCAGGATTTGACACCCAAATTAGTGTTAGGTCTTACTGCTATTAGAACGGGTTGGGGGTCAATGGATGGTATTAATATTGACTTTGATAGCGCGCAAAGTAACTCAGTACTTACTTTTGGTTTTGAAGATCAATGGATGTATTCTGCGGGCTTGACTTACTTCTACTCTGATAAGTTGACCTTACGGACTGGTGTTGCTATGGATAATTCGCCTGTTACTGATGAGTATCGTTCTGCTCGTACACCGGATGGTGATCGTAAATGGATCTCTATTGGCGGGACTTATAACTTCAATGATATGACATCGGCTACCTTCGCCTTTACCCATGTGATGATAGAGGATGTTTCAGTTAATCGTAGTGGTTTAACTGAAGATTCTGCTCGTGGGAAGTTAAACGCAGATTATGAATCCTCAGCCAATGTTGTCTCTGTTGCTATGAACATGGCGTTCTAAGTCATCCCTTCATAGTTATTGCACTTTAAAAAAGCCAGAATTCAATTTGAACTCTGGCTTTTTTGTGTCTGGCATTTGATGATATTTTGAGGAGGGCGTTGTTTTTATTACTTTTGATAAAGTGTCTTAATATACCATGCGCAGTTCTTTTGCTTTGGCGTTATCTCTTTCTGTCCAGTCTGACATAGGGGAAGGTTTGGCAAAGTAATAGCCTTGTAGTGTCTGGCAGCCTAGTGCTGCCAGCAGATTAGCTTGTTCTTTGGTTTCGATACCTTCTGCAATCACTTTCATGCCAAGTGATTCTGCTAGTTGTATGGTGGATTTCACTATATCTACATGACGTTGATCGCCAGGCAAGGGAGAAACAAAACGACGGTCTATTTTGAGAATGTTAGCGGGAATGTCTACAAGCTGTCCCAGTGACGCCTGACCTGTGCCAAAGTCATCAATGGCAATTGAGTAGCCATATTGAGATAAGCTTCTTAAACGCTTGTGTATAAGCGGGTGAGTCATTACTGGGCTGGTTTCTGTAATCTCAAGTTCTAACATATCACTCAACCATGGGTTATCAGCAATCAATGCCATCAACAGAGCAAAAAATGAATCATTCATAAGTTCTTGCCCAGCCAGATTAAAGGCTATTGGAGTATGAATATGCTCTTTATGCCATTCTGTGAGAGTGCTTACGAGTTCGCGTACTAGGTTTTCGGCAAGTAGCGGAAGTAAGCCTAATTTTTCTGCGATTTTAATGAAAGTGGTAGGTGGAACAAATTGTCCATCACATTGCCATCTAGCGAGAGCCTCAAAGGAGCGGATTTGTCCATTTGGCGATACTTGTGGTTGTAGCCATAATACTATTTTTTTATTTTTAATGGCTGTACTCAACTTTAGGCCAAGCTTGTGTTCTTCAATGAGTTTTTGTTCGAGGCTGTGGTTGTAGTATGAGAATCTATCTGTACTTGTCGAATACTCTAATGCCATTTCACAGTGTTCTAATAGTTCTTCTGCCGTTTTACCGTCGGTATGGTAATAGGCTATACCAACTTGATAGTCCATATTTAATCTATTGCCATCAACTGTTATCTGGCTAGGTAGTACAGAATGTATGAGGGCAGATAGGTTTTTTTGAATTAAATAAGCTTGTCCTAATGGTACAAAACAGGAAAATTTTACGCCTCGTAAGCGACCAATAATGGCTTGTTCGGATAGCTTTTTTTGCAGTGTTTTTGAGAAATTGAGAATAACTTTGTTGGCGTTATCTTTACCGTATTGTTTATTTAGTAATTTAAACTGGCTGATACGGATAATGAACATAGCACCAGTTAAGTGATTGTCTTGCTCATCAATGCGTTGATTTACTTGTCTACAGAAGTGTCTATGGTTAGGTAAAAGTGTGAGTAAATCAAAGTGTGCTAAACGACTGTTAGTTTGTTGTGTGTTTTCAAGTTCTTGCTGTATTGCTTTTAATTGAGTCGTGTTTTGCAAATGAAGAACATAATAACCATGTTGGGTTAACGATGCTCTACGTATCTCAATGTGTATGTTTGTTTTTTGCTTTAGTGTGCATTCCGCTATGTTTGATTGCCAAAAAAAACGACCAGTTTCACCAAGAGGAGATAGCCAATCAGTAATGGTTGAATCTGATATGTTTTTTTGTGGGGAATCTGTAAGTAACTCACGAACTAATTGATTAGCTTTGAGGATTTTGCCTCGTTGATCGCAAAGTAAAGTAGGCGTCCCTGTGTTCTCAAAAAATTCCTCATACATGGCGTAATTATCATTAAGTTTTTGATAAAGCAATCGCATGTGAGAGGTGTTGTTTTCGAGAGTTTGAATAATTCTTGAGACTGCGAAAGGTAAGCCAATGTTCAGTGTAACAAACGTGAGTAACTGAAAATAGAAAGAAGATGCGATGTCTATTTGGGTGTTATCACTAGTCACCAAGTAAAAAGGATAGATATTAATAATCATCGCTACTAAGGAGGCTTTAAAGCTGAAAAGCAAGCGAGTAATGAGTGGCAAAGAATATAGAGATACTAAAGCGTATTTTTCAGCATGAAATTCATCGCTGAACGCCAGTAGCAGAAAGCTTGTTGTGATTAGAGTGATAAGAAATAAAACTGCTGTAATCTTTGTGTGTTTTTTACTGAAGTAAAGTAGCCCTCCGAGAAGACATAAATACACGCTATTGATTCCTAAAAAGGAGAGGTCTCTTGGGATAAATAACGAATGTATTTCTGACACTATAAAGATGCAGGTCGTCAGCGCGAGTAAAATTCGTAAAGCGTTTTGCTGGAGTGCTTTTTCATCGCCTCCTGCAGATTGCGCTGAATCAACCAAAAAATAATTTTTAAGAAAATTGATAAACATTAATAAACTTCATAATGCGAAAAAATAAGCCGCAGTTATTTGCGGCTTTCAATAGACAGTACCTAAAAATCAAGAATTTGACTATGCCAGTTTATAATTTAAATTAAAAAATCATGTGTTTATTTGTCGTAAATGATTGTCCCAATGTAAGGTTGTGTATTTTTTGAGCTCTTTGCTGACGTTTTGTACAGGATTGCTTTTTAGTTGAGAGCCAATACCGCTTGTTAGTAAAAATTCATGGGCGTTGTCTGTAGCAACCAGACCGCAAACATCTCGGCAGTTTTCCACTCCTAAGAAGGTTTTTGAGCTCACATGCCAGTAGGCAACTAATCCACCTCTAGGTGTACTTATAGCAAGTATTTCACCTGAGCTATCGAAGCAAACGCTGCCACAGTACTGTTTAAATCTAACTCTCACTTCTTCTGGAATAGGCAGATATTCTAGTTCTAACTGATCAAGACGAGATAGGGCAACTAATGGTACTTGGTCCCACATTTCGCCTTGATATTGAAAACCTAATGCAACGATTCCTTGTTGGTTTACATCAAGGTGTCGGATGCTCAATTGGTGTAAATCATCGCTATTGGCAGACTGATTTAAAATGCTACCATCTTTTAGATTTAGATAAGTAACGTTTGGCTTCATGGTATCCAGATTTAAGATTTTTCGGTCTTCGTCTGGATGAGTCATCAATCCACCATTGGCAATCACTAATACTTGGTCATTTAAAAGAACGGACTCATGAGGGCCAATACCATTACTGTTAAAAGATTGAATCACCTGGCCACTTGGCCAATCGCGCACAAATATTTTACCTTGTCCGGATGGGTAGTGGTTTTCTTGAGTGATTAGGTGTTTGCCATCAGTGGTAAAAAGAGCGTGACCATAAAAATGATGTTCTTTAATAGGCTCGATTCTCGTTATTCTTTGATGAGTCGATACATTAAAGAAATCTATAAAAAAACCAGGCCTTCGGGCAACAATACCAACAATGCTTTGGCTAGGGTGGACAACCGGAGCGTGTGCTCTATCTAAAAGTTGAACATTCCATACTATGTCGCCTTTTTCATCGAATAGACCAAAAAAATGTTCTTGTTTATTCAAGGAATATGCGGAGGCGTAAAGTTTCTTACCTGCATCCTGTTGGGTTAATGTTGCCCATGATGGTGCAGTAATGACTGCGCCACTCATCGCAAGGAAAGACCGTCTTGAAAGCATCTATGGTTAGTCTCCGTCTCTGCTATTAAAGCCTATCTGGAAGCCTAGTTGAGTAACCATACTGGCGAGATAAGACTGGCTATTAGATATCGATTTCACTAAAGGTTTCGCTAGAGCAATACGATCTTCTTGTGTATGGTTTGCATGGAAAAAATCACTCGGTAATTGAAGTGCTAATTTAATATTCTGCGTTAGTTGTACTTCAAACTGTTCAGCTAGCTCAGGATTTTTCTGTTTGGCGATTTCATACAAAGACGGTGAGCCTGCATGATAAATCTCACGATATGACTGCAAATTCTTTTGGATGGCTCTTAAGGAAAGATCGCTTCGGTAAAATTCGGCAAGTTTTAGGTTTTCACGGCTGTTATAGCCTATCGGGGTTTCAAGCTTGGCGTCTTTAACCGCCGACATATGCTCGATCCATTGCTGTAAAAACAATTCTAGTGCGACTTTTTCTGGATCAAAGCCAGTACCTTCTTCGTCAAATACCCAATCTTGTGCTGTTCCGTTTTGCCATTGCTTTGCGACAGCGTCAGCACTTTCTAAGTGATGAGCTGTGACTTTTTCAAGCAAACGACAATGCTCGGCAGATTGTATTGGCTCGAAATCAGGGTGGTAAAGCAAACTTTCGATTGCCGTTAAGCCGCGTACCGCAATACTCGCTGATGTCCAGAATTTTGGTGCATCCATAACTGCAGGATCGCCTTGTGCTAGAGCTCTTAGTTGACGTTGAGTGACGCCTTTTTTGTCGGGCCAATACTCAAAAGCGTAGTAACGCATAAAGTAAGTGACGGGGCCAAAGTTTAGCCACTGAACCTGCTGCCAATCCAACGCATTGGTCTGGAACGCGTCTTGCGCGTCATGAAGTGTTTCTTTAGATGGTGAAGCACAGAGTGCATCTGTGCGTTGTTGTAATGTCTTTGATGATTCAGAATAGGATTCATAGCCTTGTTTGACCACGTTGGCTACGATGCCGTCGAGTGGACCTTCCCACTGACCAGCTAAGGCAAGCAGAGGTGTGGAAGCGCTAATGGCTAGGGCTATTAGCTTAGGAAAATGTTTCATTAAAGCGACTCCAAAAAGTAAATGAGTTTTTTGCGTTGTTCTTTGTTTAGATTCTTATAAAATTCTTTGCTACGTTTAGCTTCTCCGCCATGCCAAAGAATGGCTTCTTCTATTGTTCGAGCACGACCATCATGCAAGAAGCCAACACGGCCTGAGATTTTTTCAGATAATCCAATGCCCCATAATGGCGCTGTTCGCCATTCGCTCGAGGATGCTGAAAAGCTTGGAAATCCACTAGCGAGTTCTGGTCCCATATCGTGTAATAGCATGTCTGTAAAAGGGTAAAAAGTACGATTATTTAATACCGCAAAATCTGAATTATTGCCCGTTTTCATTTTGGGAATGTGACAGCTAGCGCAACCTCCTTCTTCAAAAAAGCGCTTTCCGTCTAAAAAAATGTCGCTGGTTAGATTACGCATTGCTGGAGGTGAAGACAATGATACAAAAAGATCGACCAATCTAGCTTGCTGTTTATCGACTTCCAAATTATCTAAATGTGGACTGTTACCATTTGGGCTTTCCATGCAATCGCGTTGAAAAGCAGTGCAGTCGCCCGACGGTGACGGATTAAGCGGCGTCGATAGTCCTAAATCGGTATTAAATGCAGACTGATTTTGCGCGCTAACACTTGCCACAGAGGCTTTATAGCCAAAACGACCAATGACCTTTTTTTCACCATTGAATATCCAGCTGACACGTCCACTAATGCCATCGTTATTTGTATCGTCAGGATCGGCGCCAGATATAATTATTTCGTCAGGAATGTTATCTAATAACCCCATTCCAACCAAAGCTGGTGATACCAGCATGGTAAAGCCAGTGTTGCTTTCGAAGTCGCCATAATTAAGCTTGCTCCAATGAAGTTTGGGTTTTCTTAGTTTGACTTCTGTACCATCGTCTAGTGTTTCAGTGTACGTACTGTAGGTGAGGTAATAATCGCCTTCAGGCGAAATACCTGGAGAGCTTTGGCCTTGTAACTGATGTCCATAACGTTTGTCGCCAATGTGAGGATAGATTTTATTGGTCTTGTTGTCGTAAGCAGGGTAAGACTTTCCTAGCTTAATTAAAAAAGAAGGAACGGATGCGCCACTTATATTCGCTTCTGGAGCGTGACCACGACCATTATTGACATGGCAATTATTGCACGAGCGAGTATTAAATAGCGGACCTAAACCATCGCTAGCGGTCGTCGAAGAGGGTGCTGGTACCCAAAACTTTTGAAATACACCTTCGCCAATATGAAAGTCGAGTTTGTCTTCAACCTTAATTCCTACAAGAGGTGTTGAATAATCACTGGCTACAGCTGTGTTCTGAAAACAAAAAAAGCTGGCGTAAACGCCAGCTACTAGAAAAATACCATTTCTTACATTTGCTGTCATAAATAGACAAATACCATTAACTGACTAAATGACACATCTTCCTTGGTATCCCATTCGTTAATTTTATAGGGTGGCAGATTATTCTGCTCTCTATTGAAATACCGCACTTGGGTTGTCTAAGCTGTCTGACCCTTCAAGAGCAATACCTTCAAGGTTCAACTCATGAATGACTTCTTCAGTAGTACGTGTTTCATTAACTAATGAATCAACAAAGTTTTGTACCAGTTGATTGCCTTTAGTGTTATTCATCGCAATTAGAACATCAAAGGTCTGGCCTTTTTTAGCGGCATCTACCATTGCCTGTGCAGCAGCTTCTGTTTCGTTTAGCTTTTGCTTCATTTCTGTGTCTAACTGAGGGTTTTGCTTAGCGACAAGATCAGATAGAGATGCACCTTTAACCCAGCTACCGTCTACACGTTTGTACTCACCTAGATAGGCATTTTTGATGCCTTTAGCGTCATAGTAGTGTGACCAATGTGTATTGTCAGAGAAGCAGTCATGTTCTTCTTCTGGGTCGTGCAACATCAAACCAAGTTTAGTTCTTTCGCCACCTAATTCGCCATATGCCAAACTTCCCATACCGGTAAGAATAGTAGATAGGCCTTGTTCTGGTGATTGTTCCAATAATGCAACACGTGCAGCGCCACCTTGTTTCCAATTATTCGCCATTTCTTCTAAATCGGAAATAAGCAAATCGGTAGCCGCTACTAAATAGTCACGGCGACGATCGCAGTTGCCATTTGAACAATTATTTAGATCAAAATCCGTAGCAGGACGTTCGCCCGCTCCAGGATTAGTGCCGTTTAGATCTTGACCCCATAGTAAAAACTCAATGGCGTGATAACCACTAGCGACATTTGCTTCTACGCCATCAGCTTCTTGAAGGCTGTCGGCAATAAGTGCAGGAGTAATATTGGTTGTATCTATTTTCACGCCGCCAATCATCAAACTTGTAGAGGCGATAACATTTGCAGCATAAAGAGGGTTTAAATCGGATTCGGTTCCGTAGCTGTCTGCTGCAACGTAATCGATCAGGCCTTCGTCTAATGGCCAAGCGTTAACTTTACCTTCCCACTCATCCACAATTGGATTGCCGAAGCGATAGACTTCGCTTTGCTGATAAGGAACACGAGCAGCAACCCATGCAGTACGAGCGGCTTTCAAGTTTACTTCTGTAGGATTAGCTAAGAATGTATCAATAGAGGAACGAAGTGTTTTTGCAGTTGTTAAAGAGTCACCATAAACAGCTTCGGCAATATCAGCATAATGAACGACAACTGAATCTGCTGTGATAACGCTAGATTCTTTTTTTACGGTAGCTGGTCCGCAGGCTGTAAGCATCGCACCTGTAACGCAAATTGCGATGGGGGTTAACAATCGTTTCATGTCTGAAGCTCCAATATTATTTTGTTAAAGTATAATATTAGAAATGAAAACGATTATCAATGACTGTCTTTGCACATTTTTTACATTAATAGTGGGGAACTATTAATTCCCACACTGATATTGAAAGGTATTGCCTGCCGTATTGTGAAGATCATATTCACATGCTTTATCTCTTAAAAGATTCTGTCCTTCCCAAGAAACACTCATGCTGATTGGTGATTTGTTCTTATAGCTAGGAATGAATCGATACGCTGCAACTACATCAATACTGCTGTTAGCCCCTAACTGAATTGACTGCCCAATAAGTCGCTGACGAGTTTCAGTGTTATATAAGGTGTAATCCGTAGTGTATTCCTGATCACCGTTTGCGTGAGAGAAATTCAACCAAATCTTACGATAGGTTTGTGGTTCAGACGTCGGATTAGTAAAGCGTAATTTCGTATAGATAATTTGAGAACTGGATAGGCTTGTTTGTGCATTTTGGCTGACTTTAACATAAGAAGAGCTTGCTTCCTGCCAAGGCATATTAGTACCAAATGATGCATCAACAATCTGAATGCTTTCTTTTGCAAAATGTGTTTCTGCAAATTCAACTAGATCCTTTGCTGGCGCGTACAAAGCTAAGGCGATGATGCCAAAAAGTGCAACTTTATGAATAGTATGAGTAGGGCTTATTAGCTTGATCATATCCACATCCTTAAAATATCTTTACTGTTTATTTATACAGTACTGTATATTCAGACAGTGTATTTGTACAGAGTCTTTTTTAAAAATAGTTTGCATTTCTCAAAAAAATTTCTTGGTTTTGGTCTGTTTGATGTTTTTAAAAAAATTAATAAATAATGTTTGATTTTATTTAGTGCATTGAATTTTAAGGGAATATTCATGATTCCCACAGCCTTCTTAACGGTTTCTGTGGACAAGATTTTGTAATTCTTTTTTTGCTTTTATTTGGCGAAAAACACACCCGATTCGATGGTAATAAATGACCCAGACACTATAATGCAGCCACAAATAAGTGATGGGGTAGGTTGTGGATAAAGTTGATGTGATCGTAATTGGTGCCGGAGCGTCTGGTTTAATGTGTGCGGCAACAGCAGGCTACCGAGGTAAAAAAGTGGTGGTGTTGGATCACGCAAATAGAGCAGGTAAAAAAATTCTTATGTCTGGTGGAGGTCGTTGCAATTTTACTAACATGGATGCTGCTCCTAAACATTTTTTATCTGACAACCCATACTTCTGTATTTCTGCGCTACGTCGTTTTTCGTCGCAAGACTTTGTTGATCTAGTGGATCGTCATGGTTTAGATTATGTGGAGAAAACTCCAGGACAATTATTTTGTGAACATTCCGCAAAAGACCTGCTTGATATATTGCTGACAGAGCTTGAATGGTCTGGGGCAGAGTTAAAGTTAAATACAAAAATTCATAATATTGATTTTCAAGACGGGCAGACCGTTATTAAAACTAACCAAGGGGACTTTACTTGCGAATCCCTCGTGGTTGCCACTGGTGGTTTGTCGATTCCAACCATGGGTGCAACAGGCTTTGGTTACGACATCGCTAAACAAGTCGGACACAATATTTTACCAACTCGTGCTAGCTTAGTGCCTATTACGGTACAACCAGATCGTAAAGCACAACTAGCTGAATTGTCAGGTATTGCGTGCGAGATCTCCGCAACAGCAAGTGGTGTGACTTTTCAAGAGCCAATGCTGTTTACTCATCGTGGCGTAAGTGGCCCATCTATTTTGCAAATAACCAATTTTTGGCAACCGGGCGAAGCGCTCAACATTAATATCGCACCGACTTTATCGTTAGACGACTTACTTGCTGTGCGCCAAAGTACTCCGAAAAAAAGCTACGAAGGATTCTTATCAAATTTATTACCAAAGCGATTGGTAGAGCTAATTAAAATAGAATTCCCTTGGTTAACCGAGCGAAGCGCACAAACATCCAACGATCAAATCGACAGCCTGTTTCATTATCTTGCCAACTTTGACATCGCTCCTAATGGTACCGAAGGCTATCGCACCGCAGAAGTAACTCTAGGTGGCGTAAACACCAACGAAGTCTCCTCGAAAACCTTCGAATCACAAAAACAAAAAGGGCTTTATTTTATTGGTGAAGTGCTCGACGTAACAGGTTGGCTTGGTGGTTATAACTTCCAGTGGGCATGGGCGAGCGGGTTTTGTGCAGGACAGTATGTTTAAAAAAAAGCCGACATTTCATTGTCGGCCCTTTGATGCTTATTTAATTATATCTATTAAGCTGTTTTGATTTGTGACTTGCTTTGGCTTTTCACAAACAAGATACAGCCAGCTAATACGAGTAAGGGTAGTACAGGATCGTAGATGCTGCCTAGGCTGCCGAATATTAGGTTCAGGATCATGATAAGTGATCCACCAATAGCCCAAGCTATTGTTGTTGGAACAGTCCAGATCACCAACTGTTTTTTCACTTCAGTAACGCCCATCAAACGGTTAACAATGTGGAATAGGCTGTCATTAAAGTAACCAGCGAACAAACTCCCCATAGTTGCGGCAGACGCAGCAAACAGCATGTTAACGCCTTGCATTTCTGCTAGTACTGGCGCTGAGATAGAGGCTGCAGTAATCATCGACACCGTGCCGCTTCCTTGGATGATTCTAACTAAGGTCGCAATAATGAACGGGATCATGATTGGCGATATAGAAAGAGCAACAATTTGGTTAGCAATTTCTGCACCTGCGCCAGATTCACGTAATACGCTGCCTAATGCACCACCTGCGCCTGTTACCAAAAGAATGATGCCACAAGTAGATATGCCTTCTTCTAGTTTCCGGGTTGTTGTCTCTTTATCCAAATAAGGCGTTAGCGTATACACAGCAAGTAATGTACTGATTGAAAGCGCAATAATAGGATTACCAAGGAAGTTAAAAGCAACACCAACGACGCTAGTAGATAAGCCTTCCATACCAAATTGTTTCTCGGCAAGACTCATAAGCGACTTAATCAAAATTAGGACGATTGGAACCACAATCGGCATGATTGATTTAATCAGCGAAGGAAGTTCTTTTGACTCCTTAGAAGCCATGTAATCATCATGGATTTTCTTAAGATCATCATCAGCGGCTAAAGTTGGTGAAACTGAAAATTCAGGGAAGTGCTTTTCCAACCAGCGAGCATACAAAACAATACCGTATACACAAGGAATGGCGATTAACAGACCAAAACCAAGCATAGAGGCCAAGTCAACATTAAAGATACTTGCTACACCCAATGGGCCAGGTGTTGGTGGAATACAGTGATGGGCAACAACCAAACCACCAGCAAGCGCTACTGTTAAGGTTAAGATAGAGCGATCGGATTTTTTTGCTAAAGACTTAGCAATCGGGTACAAAATTATCAGTGCGCTGTCCACAAAAACAGGAATACTGACGATGTAGCCTGTAATGGCTAAAGCCATTTCCTCTTTTTTCTTCCCTAGCCATTTGATGAAGTGATAGGCAATCGATTCACCGGCACCAGAGGTTTCTAAAATCGCTCCCATCATGACGCCCAAACCGATAACAATACCGATACCGCCTAATGTTCCACCAAATCCTTTACTGATGGCTGACATGGTTTCATCAACACTCAACCCACCGATTAAACCGGCAATGCATGCTGCAATTAGCATGGCAATTAACACATGAACTCTCGTTCTTAATACTAAAAATATTAAAACGAATACAGCTATTATTAAGCCGATTACAGATATAGGTAGCATGGTTTTATTTCCTTTATTTTTATTAGAGATTGTTTTTTATTTTACTGATTCTACATATTCACTGAATATCGAATTGAAGTTGTTATCTTTTATAAAACCTAGAGATAACTCTTTTTCGTTATTAATGGATTTTGGCCAGCTTGAAACGATTTTTTCGATCTTTGAGTCTTTTT
The DNA here is from genome assembly GCF_002792415.1 of Marinomonas sp. BSi20584. Classification (NCBI taxonomy): domain Bacteria; kingdom Pseudomonadati; phylum Pseudomonadota; class Gammaproteobacteria; order Oceanospirillales; family Oceanospirillaceae; genus Marinomonas; species Marinomonas sp. BSi20584. Next base: position 79,001 of record NZ_KZ454888.1, on the reverse strand, counting down.
CATAAGAAATAAAATCAAGATAAGATTCGCCATGTTCGCTGGAAAGGCACTCAATCATTTCTTTTGGAGATGTTTGTAAGCCCGGTAGATTAATGGTTCTAAATCCATCTAAACGATCTGAATTGATCTGGCTGGCATGAACAATATTTTTAATGACAGTGTTTGGGCTGGATACCCACAGCGGTAGATTTAGATCGACTGGACAGTTGGTTTTCTCATGCTTTAGTGGCTCTCGAATGATGCCACTAACAAAAGAAGACGCTGCTTTATTTGGTGCTCCTGGGCGTATGCAAATGGTAGGTAAGCGCACAGATACAGCATCAACAAAGCCTTTTCGCGTATAGTCATTCACTAATAATTCACAGATGGCTTTTTGAGTGCCATAAGATGAACTAGGTTGCATCGCTGTCATGTAATCGATTTTTTCTGGTAGTTGTCCGCCGAATACAGCAAGAGAACTTGAAAAAACAAAGCGAATATTTGTGTTGGCTTCGCGGCAACGATCCAATAAAAGTTGAGTCGCTTTTAAATTAACCAACATACCAAGTTCAAAATCTTCTTCCGCATGGCTTGATACGATTGCCGCAAGATGAAAAACATGAGTTGTTTCTTTATCAATGATCTTTTTAACTTCTTCTGCAACGGTAATATCAGCAATAATAGATTGGATTCTGTTACTTGTTATCAAACCTGGATTTAATGAAACTCTATCAACAATTTTAATACTGTTTATTGTATGGAAGTTTTCCAATAAATTTTTTAATAGTTCAGTACCTAAAAAACCAGCTCCGCCAGTAATGACAATATTCATATTTTTATCCTTATACTTTTTATTTTGACTTTTTTATAAATAAGGTTTTACCCAAGCTAAGCCACTTTCTGTGGTGTTTTTTGGATTGTATTCACAGCCAATCCAGCCCTTATATCCAGACTCGTCCAATATGTTGAATAAATGCGGATAGTTGATTTCGCCTTCAGATGGTTCATGTCTTTTAGGGACAGAAGCGATTTGAATATGACCGGTGACATCGGCCAGATCTTGGATGAGACGAGTAAGATCCCCATCCATAATTTGGGCGTGATAAATGTCTAATTGAAGTTTAACGTTCGGTCGATCTACTTGTCGGATTAGCTCGGCGGCTTCTCGTTGATGAGCAATGAAATAGTTAGGAATATCACGATTGTTCAAGGGCTCAATCATCAGCTCGATACCGTGTTTAGCAAATTCGTCTGCGGCAAAGCGAATGTTATTGATGAATGTGTTGATGTGTTCTTTACGGCTGAAGTTAGGATCAACAATGCCAGACATAGCATGCACTTTTTTGCAGTTAAGTGCCTGTGTGTAGGCTAAAGCGGTTTCTACACTTTGCTGGAATTCTTTTTCACGACCTGGAATAGCCGCAAAGCCTCGTTCGCCTGCATCCCAGTTACCAGGAGGCATGTTAAACAAAGCCTGTTCAAATCCGTATTGTTGCAATTTAGACGCTAAAACATCAGCGTCAAAAGCATAAGGAAACAGATATTCAACGGCTTTAAAGCCCGCATTATGTGCACGCTCAAAGCGTTCCAAAAAGGGAACGTCAGTGAACAGCATGGTTAGATTTGCTGCAAATTTAGCCATTATTTTCCTCTCCCTTTTAGATCGGTTACTTCATCATCGGTTAAGTAGCGCGTGGGTTTGTTTGCTAATAAAAAAAACAACTTCGCGGTTTCTTCTAGCTCTTCTGCATTATCAACAGCGTCTAAGAAATCGCTGCCAGTGATGATTGGCCCATGATTAGCTAGCAAAAATGCTCGATATTTGCCCGCCAGTTTTGCAAGGTCTTCAGCAATATGTGGGGAGCCTGGGCGATAGTAAGGGACGACCGGAAGCTCACCGACTCGCATCACGTAGTAAGGTGTAAATGCTTTGATGGCGTTACTAGGATCCAGATTTTCTAGACAAGAAAGTGCCGTTAAATAAGTAGAGTGCAAATGCACGATAGCGTTGCAGTTTGGATCTTTCTCATAAATGGCTAAATGAAAAGCCACTTCTTTAGAAGGTCGATTACCAGATAGATGGTTACCGTCTTTATCAACGACAGACAGGTCTTCTGCAACTAAGCGACCAAAAGACGACCCCGTCGGCGTCGCTAAAAAATGACCATTAGGTAATTTCAACGATAAATTACCGGCACCACCTGTTGCGTAGCCACGATCGAACATAGAGCGAGCTAAGTCGACCATCTGTTGTCTCAATTCAGCTTCATTCATTAAAAGTACCCCTGAGCCGTGGTGAAAAAGTTCTCGTCGCCAAAATTGCCAGATTTAAGCGCCAGCGATAAATCTTGATTGATGGCTTTTACCCAAGGCACGCCAGGGGCAATTTGAGGACCGATGTGAAAGCTATCGACTTTTAGGCTTTGAGTTACAACGCCTGACGTCTCGCCACCTGCAACAATAAAATTACGTATGCCGAAATCTTGCAGCTTGATAGCCAACAAACTAAAGAGAGTCTCAACTGCTTGACTGGACGCCTCTGCACCGTATTGCTGCTGAATTGTTTTGAGTTTTTCAGCATCCGCCGTGGCATAAACGATAGGTGCCAATGACTCGTTAGCGTGGCTGATAACCCAATCAAACACTTCGTTGACGTAGTTTTCATTGCTCATGCACTGCTCAATATCAAGGGTAAAGAAAGGCGCTTTGGTTTTATAAAGCTCAACTTGCTTGTTGGTCATGACAGAGCATGAGCCTGAAAATATGACGGTTGGTGCTATGGCTGGGTGACCTGCTTGTTTTGCTTGGGTTTGGTCTTGTAAGTGTTCCCCCCAGTTTTTTGCAATACCTGATGCTAACCCTGAACCGCCAGTTACTAATTTCAATGAGCTAACTGCTTTGCCAATCTCATTAAGGTGTTCCGTTGTAAAAGCATCGACAACGGCGTAACGTTTTCCTTGTGCTTTTAGCTCAGCAAATTCACCAATAATGGCGTCTGCGCCTTGCTCAATACTTTGATGATTAATCAGTCCCGTTTTGCCTTTAGATTGCGCGTCCATCAAATCCATAAGATTAGAATTAGTCATTGGAGTGACTGGGTGGTTACGCATACCTGATTCACTGAGCAACTGACCAAGCACAAAAAGATGGCCGTTAAAAACAGTGCGTCCGTTAACTGGCAGGGCAGGGCAGACAATAGTAAAGTCTTCGCCTAAGACATCCAGAAGCGCATCCGTTACTGGACCGATGTTGCCTTTAGCCGTGCTATCAAAGGTTGAGCAGTACTTAAAATAAAATTGTTTGCAGCCCTGTGCTTGAAGCCATTTCAGAGCCGCAACAGATTGTTCAATCGCTTGTTCGGTCGGGCATGAGCGCGACTTTAAACTAACGACGACAGCGTCTGCATTTATCTCCGTATTTGCTGAAGGGATGCCGTTCACTTGAATAGTACGCATGCCATTTTCAACAAGAAAACCTGCAATATCGGTAGCACCAGTAAAGTCGTCGGCAATAACACCTAATAACATATTACTTCTCCACGCCTGGTAAATTGATTCCATCAAAGATCTTGATAACCGCACTGTCATCTTCTTGGCCGAAACCTGCGTTACTAGCAGAAAGGAACATATTTAAAGCAGTGCTAGATAAAGGAAGAGGGAACTTAAGTTCTTTGGCGGTATCTGCAACAAGGTTTAAGTCTTTAACAAAAATATCCACCATAGATTTAGGTGAATAGTCGCCATCGACAACATGTTTCATGCGGTTTTCAAACATCCAAGAGTTGCCAGCAGCATTTGTGACAACGTCATACATAAGATCAAGCGGGATGTTTGCACGAGCAGCAAGCGCCATCGCTTCTGCACCAGCAGCAATATGTACACCAGCGAGCAGTTGATGGATGATTTTAACCGTCGCACCAAGGCCAATCTCTTCGCCAATGTTGTAGACTTTAGCCGCTGTCGCATCTAGGACAGGCTGTAGTTTCTCGAAGGCTTCTAGCGATCCGGATGCCATGACAGTCATGTCACCTGTTGCCGCTTTCGCTGCACCGCCAGACACGGGCGCATCGAGCATCAATAATTGGTATTGAGAGAGTTTTTGGTGAATGGCTTTAGCATCTTCTGCGGAAATAGTCGCAGACACCATGACGGCAGTTTGTGGTTTTAGTGCGGCGGCTAAGCCGCTGTCAAAAAGTACAGCGTTTACTTGTTTTGCGTTTACAACAAGCACTAAGACAGCGTCTAATTGCTCGGCAAAATCTAAAGCGCTGCTAGAAACTGCTTTAGCTCCTGCTAGGCTTAGTTCTTCCAAGGCTTTAGGGTTTAAGTCAAAACCATAGACGTCCAATCCTGCGTTAATACAAGACTTAGCTGCGCCCATGCCCATTGAGCCTAGTCCGATCACACCGACGGATTTCGCTTTATTTGTCATACAATACCTACTGAATTATTGTTAGTTTATGTTCAGATTTGTGATTTTATAATTGATGGGAATGATTAAAACGCTTTATTTCACATATTTCAACAATATTTAACACTCTGTCTGAAAGGTTTTTGTGTTTTTTGCCTATTTGCTGTGTTGCTACTGTGATTGAGGGCGTGAAAACTAGTGCTTTCATGCAATGTATAGATACTTTTTCACATAAATTCACATGGCGGTTTTTTTTTGTTAAGCTGCAGTGGAAGTAATTTTGCGAATTGAACGGCGGAAAGATGATTCCAGTAGAGCGGCAAAGAAAGATCCTGACATTATTAAAGAATCAAGAAGTAGTGAGTATTTCAGAGCTGGTTGATTTATTTAATGTGTCTCATATGACTATTCGCCGAGACATTGAAAAACTTGAGGCTATTGGCAAAGTTAGTTCAGTTTCTGGAGGCGTGCAGCTAGCAAGAAACATTCATATTGAGCTCTCGCATGATATTAAAATTACTCAGTTTGCCTCTGAGAAAGAGCAAATTGGCAAGTTGGCTTCGAGTATCATTGCTCCAAATATGACGATATACCTTGATGCAGGAACCACAACGTTAGAAATTGCTCATCAAATAACGCAAAGAAATGATCTGCTCATTATCACTAACGACTTTGCTATATCGGCTTTCCTAATGGCAAATTCTGCTAACGATATTTACCATACAGGCGGAAAAATCGACCGACAGAACCAGTCTACCGTTGGATCAAAAGTGGCCGATTTTTTATTAAGCATGAACATCGATATCGCCTTTATCTCGACTTCGTCTTGGAATTTGAAAGGGCTATCTACACCAAATGAAGATAAAGTCATTGTTAAGCATGCTATTGCTAAATCATCGAAAGCTGTCTGTCTGGTTTCCGACACCTCTAAATATGGGAAAATTGCCGCCTTTCATGCATTGGATATGGAGCGAATTGATACCATTATCACCGACTCAGGATTGCCAGAAAGCGCGTTTAATGAATTGAAAGATAAAGGTATAGATATTTTAACTGCTTGATTTCTCAGTTGCCGATCTCTAGCTAGAAAGAAATTTGAAATGAGCGTTCTAGCGTGCATTTTGATTGTGATTTCACTGATTGAAAAGTGTCTTCATTCTATTATATTTTATGAATTTATTTTATATCTATGGTGCCTTGTTATTTATTTATGATTATATCTTGTATGTCAGGCATATTTGATTTGGTAGGTATATCCTTTACATAAGTTATATTATGTAAATAGGCAGTCTGATATGAAAGTCATTAAACATCTAATTAAAATTTTATTCTTATTTTCTTTAATTACTGCATTAGGTGCATGTGTTGCACCTCCTCCGCCTCCTGGGAGTTATGGTGCCTCGAGATATTACCATGCGACACCTCCGCCCGTACTATTGCCGCCACCTCCGCCACCTTTACTCTCACCTCTGCCTCCGAGACGTTATTGAAGTGTACGGGGGCTTAAGTCAAAAGATTACAAAAGACTGTTTAGTCAGTAAATCAGAAGAGAGGGCTAGGGAACTTTGAGTCTTTAGTTAAGCACTGGCCTCAAGCTAGTAATAGGAAAAAAACGTTTCCTGCCCTCTTGAATTGTGACTATTTTTTAATTTTATAAATCGCAGCAATGTCTTCCTCCGCAAAGCCTGCTTTTATTGCTTGTTTAAAGGCTTCGTTGGCAATTGCTGCAGTTGGCAAAGGTTGCTCAAGTTGATCGCCTAGGGCAATCGCAAGGCGCATATCTTTTTGCATGTGTTTAAGCGGAAAGCTGGTGGTGTAGTTCTCATTCAGCAGCATGGCGCCTTTGCCTTTAAACATCGGATTCGACATGGCGCCAGCATCGACGATGTCTAAAATCTGCTGACCGTCTAAACCAGCTTTTTGTCCCAAAGACATGCCTTCGCTGAAAATGCTTAACATGCCGCCCATCATCATATTAACGACTAGCTTCATGTTAGCGCCTTGGCCGACATCGCCAAGATACGGTGACATTTTACCCATCACCTCAAACGCAGGTTTAACATCGTCATAAAGGGATTGATCGCCAGCGGCGAGAATGATCAAAGTACCGTCTTCAGCGGGCTTTTTCGTACCAGAAACCGGTGCTTCCAAAAAACGTCCGCCAGCTTGGCTGATTAAACCAGCAATGGTTTTAGAGGTTGTGTCGTTTACTGTCGACATATCAACATAACCACGACCAGCGCCAATACCTGCTACAACACCATCCGGACCTTGGCAAAGCGCTAACGCAGCTTCAGGATCAGACACCATCGCAAAGGTAACATCGCAATTAGCAGCAACGTCTTTTGGTGTTGAACCTTGGCGAGCTCCCAATGCGACTAACTCAGCACATTTTTCTGAATTGCGATTCCATACCGTCACATCGAATCCAGCCTTAACCAAATTCGCTGCCATCGCCTTACCCATGATGCCTAAACCTAAAAACCCAACACTAGCCATAAAACTCTCTCTTAATCGGTGTTATTTCTGACAGTGTAACAAATAGAAAAGGTGGAGTTGCTCAAAAATGGGATAGGAAATGAAAAATGGCTTAGCTTTTAGATGGCTTCTATCTCCAAACCAAAAAAAACCAGTCATTTATCATGACTGGTTTTCTGGGGGTTCTATTTGCTAAGCGCTTAGTTTCTGTTGTTTAGCGCGGTGCTGCCGTTTTTGTCTACGCTATAGATTGTCCAACGTTCGTTGGCAAACTGTTGTTTGGCGAAGACTTCAGCCACAACTCGACGGTTTAGTTTTCTACCGTCTTCTGTGTCGTTATCTGCGATAGGGCGGGTTGCGCCATAACCAATACCTTTTACACGGTCTGCTTGGATTCTAAAACTATCTACCAGCACGTCAGCAATCGCTGAGGCGCGTTGTTGAGATAACTCTTGGTTTAGCTCTGCTGAACCTTGGCTGTCTGTGTGTCCTTCAATGACCACTGTGCTTGCTGGGTGTTCTTTTAAAAACTTAGCAAGATCTTTCAGCTCAGAATAAAAGCGCTGTTTAATATCAGCTTTACCCGTATCAAATAGAATGTTTAGTTCTACTGAGAGTAGTTTGGTAGTTTGGTTAGGGCAGCCATAGTTGTCTACAGCTGCGCCTTCAGTGGTGCCTGGGCAAAGGTCTCGAGCATCAATAACGCCATCTCGATCTGCATCAGCCAATCGAGACTGTACATTGGAAGCATATAGGCTTTCGGCAGCAGATAGATGCCCGTAAACCAGTAATGTTCCTGTTAGTGCGATGGTTTTAATGAGAGTCTTCATGGCGCTATTGCTACCCTTTAAGTTCTACGATTCTGTTAGCTTAAGAAATACAAGGCAATAAGACTATCGTATTTTTGTAGCGTTGTTTAATAAATCGCTTTTTTTGTAAACTTATGTAATTACCAGCTACCGGTATTTTCCATGGATGCCCATGGTTCAGCGCTTTCAAGGGAGCCATCTTTTTGCAACAATTCGATCGAAATGCCATTGGGATCTTTAATAAAAGCCATATGCCCATCGCGAGGTGGTCGTAAAATGGTTACTCCCATAGATTGTAGCTTTTCACATACTTGGTAAATGTTGTCTACTTCAAAGGCTAGATGGCCGAATTGGTCGCCGCCAGTGTAAGTGCGATCACTCCAGTTATGAGTTAGTTCTACTTCTGGCGCACCTTGCTCAGTAGCGTAGTAGATAAGCGAAAATTGACCTTTCTCACTGTCCATACGTCTTGTTTGAATGAGGCCTAGGCCTTCAGTATAGAAGGTATGACTTTCTTCTGGTTTATCTGTTCTTATCATGGCATGTAGGTATCGAATAGACATGATCACTCCCTATTTTGGTGAAAATATTCGGGAGTATTATTGCAGTATCAGCTTGGCATTTCAAAACAATAGACAGAAGACTCCTTTTTAATTGGAGTGGTAAGTCTTGTTATTCTTCCCAGACCCAACGAAGAGGGTCACCAAAGTCATCATAGATGATTTTTTTCTTAGGGCGCTTTTTGGTTGGTGCTGGTGGAGGGGATTTGCTGTGTTTTCGTTGTTGAATAGCGGCAACAACGTGATTTAATGGTGTGCGATCTTGTTTTGGCTCGTTAAAGCCCATATGGCTCGTGTTATACTTGCCATCAACTAAACCGGATTCCCCCATGTTGACTTGCTGGATCGTTCCGTTTTTCTTGATAAATTGATCTACCAGAGACTCAAGTTCTTTTCGTGTGTCTCTTTTTGTGGTTTTTGGTTTTATCATAGTGTTTTGGTTTGGGGAGATCCTTTAGTAAGTCGATGGGTTAAAAATTGATCGTAATCATCCATATTAAACGTAAGAGGTAGCTGGTGTCTATTAGCAACTTAATTGTGCACGAGATTCAAAAGCATGAAGGCGAGCGTAAAGCGATACTTATTGCGCGTCCAAATGAGAACCCAGTTGATGGGCAAGCCGAAGCCCTGTCTGCTCAGGTGACGAATCTATTTAATCGTTCTGGTATGAATACAGGGCGTTTTGTTAACCCTCAGGGAAGTGAGGAGGGCGCGCAATTACCCGCTCTACTTTTTAAGAATTTTAAAAACGATACCTTTGTGGATTTTGCGGGATTTACCAAAGATTGTGCGGCGGAGTTCCTAAAATATTTAGAGCCTGTTGAAGAAGCCGAAGGTGGTTTGTTGTGGTTTAACCATTACGAGCTTCACGATACGCATTTCTTGTACATAGTGATGCTGAAACGCAAAAAAGGCATAGGCCTTGGTGCGGATCTTAGTTTGTCTCAAATTGAGCAGATTGAGATGGAAAAGCTTCACATGTCGTTGCGTATCAATTTGACAGCGTGGCAAGCTGGCGATGAAGGTCGTTATATTTCGTTTCGTTTTGGTCGTGCGCCAAAATTCGAGAGTGAGTATTTTACTCAGTTTATTGGTTGTGATGAACCTAAAGTCGCGGCAAAAGAAACGCGTAAGCTAGTAGATTTGACGGCGGCGTTTTGTCAGTCAGAAGGGTTTCCCTCTAAGCAGGCGAATGAATTCAAGAAAGTGGTTTCTGAGCATTGTCAGGCGAAAGCGCAAGACCGTGAACCTCTGGCGATTAAAGATATTGCTTCTCAGGTTGAATCTCGATTTTCTGTTGAGCAGGCAAATAAGTTTTTAGAAATTGCCGATTCAGATAGCTTTAAGATGGAAAAAGAAATTTTTGTCGAAAAAGCCGCACTGAAAAAATTGACGCGTTTGTCCGGCAGTTCTCGTGCTTTGACGATTAGTTTTGATAGCGAGCTGCTGGCTGAGTCGATTGTGTTTAATGCAGACTCTGGCACGCTTACTATTAAAGACTTGCCGAAGAGTCTGCTGAAACAATTGCAGGCAATGTCTAACTGATTTTTTGTTAGACAAGTCGAACTAATTTGAATGAACGTTAGAAGGTTTGTTAAAGACCCAACAAGCCTTCTAGTTCTTTCATGGTTTTAAAGCATTCAGTCGCACCTGCGGCAGCTTGCATTTTCTCATCAAGGGTTTCGCTAAAAGCGAGTACTCTCATTCCAGCAGCTAGTCCTGCCGTAATTCCTGCAATAGAATCTTCAATTACTAAGCAATCTTTCGGATCGACATTTAATGCTTGAGCTGCTTTTAGGTAAAGATCTGGCGCTGGTTTGCCATTTGCCACATCTTCGACACAGAAACGAGTAGAAAATCGCTCAGACAATTGAATTTTGTCTAATTTGAAGTTCATTTCTTGGCGTCGTGCATTGGTCGCCATGGCAATGGGGGCTGTTATTTTACTGAGTAAATCTCGCACACCGGAAATAGGTTCTAGATCAGCTTCGATGATGGCATGAAAACGCTGTCTATAATCTTCATCAAAGTTCGCTGGTAATGGCTTACCAAGTAATTTTTCGGCATTGATGAGGTTTTCTTTGTTGGTGAATCCGGTGAATTTTGCGTGCAAAGTCTCGTCGTCGAGTTCAAGGCCGCATTCACTAAGCATGGATTTTAAAATAGTATTGGATATGTTTTCTGTGTCGACAATGACACCATCGCAATCAAAGATTATTGCTTTGTAAGAGTAAGTCATAAAGAAGATATTTTGTTGTGAATGAGTATTGATGATAACGAATTTGAGGGGGGTTAAGGAAGGGAGGGGGTTTTATTATTTTTCTCCCCTTAAAAAGATCTATTTACGATACACTAACACCCAATTATTATGGGCTTATTCTTGTGGAGCTTAGTTACTTGTTTGACCAAGTTGCTGAGGACGAGCGCTTACTTTTTTGATTGCTTTTACAGTTGTTTTAAAGAAAGTAACAACAGCTTTAACACGGCGAGCACGTCTTTGACGGCGAGCGTGGTCTTCAACTGTAGTATCTGCGTAGCCCCATTTTGCTAAAAGTGCTTCGTATTGTTGTTGAGAGTCCATAGTATTCTCCTGATTTGCTAATTAAGAAATGTTGTTTTATTACAACAATACTAATATTAGTTAAGCTTGACCGATTGAACAAACGATCCTTTTTCACTTGTTAGGTTAGTTTTTTTCATCATTTTTTATATCTATTAGATAAGAACACATTTAAGGAAACCTCCTTGTACCAATCGTTAGAACAGTTTTCAAAGAGTTGGATTTTTAAACGTAATGATCCAAAAGTTGAGCCAGAAGACTTGCAAGAAATTCGCTTGTTAAGTGAGCAGCGTGCAGGCCAGATTTGGCGCGATTACATTAGTGATGAACAAATACATCCCGATCATTTTTCGGATCGAGAATGGTTAAAGAAAGCCAGCACACAGGCTCCAGATGGTAAGCTTCAGTGGGAAAAAGCGTGGGATAGTGAACAGGCATCATTGCCGGAGGGGATCTTGGCGCATTTTTCTGCTTGGGGTGATGATACTACGGTGTTTTTTTGCTGCCATAACGAGTTAGTTTTTGAACTTCCTTGGGGCGTTTTTAAACGCACATGGAAAGCATTTTTGTTCCTCGATAATGGGCCTGTTTTGGTCGGTAAAAAGAAAAAACAAGCAGTACAGTTTCATTCTAATGGTTGGGTAAATTTGCTGTTTAGAGAATCTTAATTAGCAGATTCATGTATTTCATTGTTTTGGCAGGCTTTCTTTTTTTGTAATTATCTTTCACAAACGCTCGTTGTTACCACGTTTTCGACTGATCATGCAATGCTCGTTGAACGCTTGGTAGTAGCTAAGTAGCTGTTGACTGTGTTCGCTATGCCCTAGTGCGTCGAACAACATAGCGGTAACTTCAGCGGTGGCAAATTGCATTTGATGGCTTGAGTGTCTAACAAGAAAAGAGCGCTGCGCTTCGCTGTTTATCTCAAAGTGAGGAATGTCTTTTAACCACTCGCTTTGATGAAACATTTTACTAGCCTGCTTCCATGTCCCATCCAAGATAATAAAAGTGTGTTTTTCATCGCCTTTATTTCTTGATGGGGCAGCACTTCTTGTTTGTCTTTTCTGTGCCTGAGCTGTTTCTGTGTTTGGGAATAATATCGTGCAATTCCCTTGTTTGCTTTCTATGTGATCTAGCAACGTTTGTTGTGGCTCGGTTCTGCTCCACAAATAGGCTTGAGTGTCATCTGGATATAAATCAGCGATAAGTCTGCCACTATTGGTGGGTTTGTGGATTTCATCACGATGGAAAAGCAGAATAAATTCTATAGGAGAGGTTTGGTTTTCCCTTAAGTGACAAAAGCAGGCAAATTCCGCCATTAGACAATGAGGGCAGCGAATGGCGTTGGAACCTCTCGCGATGAAGGGCCTCATCGCGTCTGTTTTACACTGCTCGCGCAATGTGTCGACACAGTGTTTGTTTGGCGTAACCTTCATGTGATTTATGCTCTGTTTTTAACGGCGCCATTATCAGCTTTTTGTTTGAAATGTCTAGAGTGAGGCAGATCTCATGTTGATTTTTCATATTTTAGTGGCGTGATTAAAGTAAGAGCTAATATGAGTTAAATGTTTCAAATTGTTAACAAAAACGTCTCTTCTTTAGATGTCTTGCGGAAAACTTTACACAAAATATGCAAATACAAAGGAATGCGTTGAAACAGGCTTGTTGCTCCTGTTCGTTGTCTTCAAGTCGCGATAAGGTGTGAGATATTATTTTTTCGCTATGAGTTGTCTATGAGTCGTTATATCTCTCCGGTTTTATACGTTCTTCTCATGTTAGTAGGGTGTATAGCGTTTATATCTATTGCCGGTGTTCGAGTTGGGATTTTTGAGCCAATAACTGGTTTTTCTATGCTTCGCAAAAGCGTATTTGCCTCTTTAGTTTTATCCTTGCTTGCAGCTGTGTCACTAGGTGTTTGTCGGAAAGAAAAAAATATAGCGTGTCAGAGATTTTTCTTTTTAGTGCTGATCGTATCGTTGGTGTATAGCATTATGTGGATTGGTTTTTATCTGCAGCGCTCTGGTTTACCTGACATAAATGATATTACGACTGATACAGATGTCCCTCCCGCTTTTCTAAATGTTAACTTCATTCGAAAATCTCAAGAAAATGATCTGCGTTATAACAGTGAATGGGCACCTATTCAGCATAAGTATTATCCTGATGTTCAGCCTTTATTTTCTACAAAAAGCAAAACAGCAGTGTATTCAGCTATAACAGCGTTGGTTGAGGAACGTGGCTGGGATGTGGTGGCAACGTATTCCGGAGCCGGTATTATCGAAGCAACGGCTCGTACGCCTATTTTTGGCTTTCGAGATGATGTGGTGATTCGTATTACTCAGATAGAGCCTAAGAAAATTCGAATTGATATGCGTTCCTGTTCAAGGGTAGGTAGTGGTGATTTTGGAGTGAATGCAGAGCGAATCGTGTCCTTTATGACAGATCTTTCTGAGTCTCTAAGTCGATCATCTATGCCTAATCTAAGTTCTATGCGCTAATGTTTCATGTATTAAATTACACTCGTCTTTGAAAATCAGACACGCTAAACTCTCTTAATATCTTACTTAGGGGAATGTTAAGGTGAGTCTTCGTCAGCAACAAAAAGCCAATACGCGATCTAAAATTAAAGTCATTGCCAAGCAAGCTTTTCTGGCTCAGGGCATTGAAGCAACCAGTACTCGTTATCTAAGTGATAAAGCTGGCATTGCAGTCGGAACCTTATTTGTTCATTTTCCCGATAAACTTTCCCTAGTAAAAGATATCTTTTTTGATGAGATGGATGTGGCGCTTCGTGCTGCCGTCGCTTCTCAAAAAGCCAGTTCGTCTCCAATTGATTACCTTCTGCAAATGGCACAAGTGCTGTTTGAGTTTTATGATGCGTACGCAGAATTTACTCGCCAAGTATTGTTGGATAGCTTGGCAAAAGGTGGCTTTCACACTAATCAAATGGCCGTAATTTCAGAAGGCATTATCAAGCGTTTTAAGCAAGTGGGCGTGGACGATAAAACGGCCAGTATTTTTGCGGAAAATATGATTTCTAACTATTGGTTCGTTTTGCTCACGGGGGTGCCAAAAGGTGTTCTTGGGCAAGTTGCGATCGATCATCTGAAGCGTATGAATCTTCCGTTTGAAGTTTCTTATCGTAATGCGCTAAAAAACAAAGGTTGATGAGATTAACTAAGTTCGTTAGCTTTTCGATAGGGGCCTTGGTAGTCGAATAATCGCTCTGTGACTTGCCAGTGTTGTTTTTGCTTCTTAGCGATGACGAAATCGGGCGTTGGAAGGTAAGGTAAAAAGCGTTCTACTTCTTCAAGTTTATCAAATTGAATAGATTGGCTTGCGTTGGCTATTCTGCGCGCAAACAGATCATTAAACGCTTGTCGTGATTTCTTGAAATTAAAGCGGAATGTCTCTGATAGCGTCAATCCGTCCTCATCGTGATAAATAATCTTGATACTTTTCTCTTTCATATTTAATTCTGGCGTAATGCCTGAACAGCGTAGCACTTTGTTGTTTTTTAGGTTGAGCGCACTTCTTAGTAAATCATCTGGATCGATAAGCTTTTCTGCGCAATGCTGGCATTGTCGTGCGGCGATATCATTTTCTTCATTACAATAAGGGCAGCGTTTAAAGCGAAAACGATAGCTGCATTGTTGCTCTTCACCTTGTTCGTTTTCCACTAGGCCATGACAACGGCGCCCAAAATGCTCAAGAATGTTGCCTTCGGCATCTTTTCTTCCCCAAAAAGTATTGGCGAAGTCACAGACTGGGCAATGAATTTGTACGGCGACAGAATCTTGGGTTGGGCGTTTCTCACCAATTTCTGGCTGAAAGATATTGTAGCCGTTATTAGTATAATCCAAGACTAAGCAGTCTTTTTTGCCAGGACTTAAGCGCAAACCACGACCAACGATTTGTTGAAATAAACTGATCGATTGGGTTGGGCGCAATATAGCAATCACGTCCACATGCGGTGCGTCAAATCCTGTGGTTAGTACCGAAACATTAACGAGGTATTTAATATCTTTGGCTTTAAACGCTGCGATCAATGAATCTCGTTGTTTGAGTTTTGTTTTGCCGGTTATTAGTGCGGTTTTATCGGCGGGCAAGTAACTGGCGATTTCTTTTGCATGATCGATGGTCGCAGCAAAAATCATTACGCCTTGGCGATCTTGGCTAAGCTGCAATATTTGTTCGGTGACGGCTTTAGTGACCCGAGGGTGTTTATGAATGAGCTCGTTCAGCGCGATGTCATCGCTGTTTTGCTCGCCATCTAAACTTTCGGTCAGTAGGCTGAAATCATAATGGGCAATAGCCGCATCGTAATGGATTGGCGGGGTTAAATAACCCTTTTTAACCATGTGTTGCAGCGGTAGTTCAAATATACATTTCTTGAATAACGAGTTTGTACAGGTTCGCGTGTAGCCATGGTAATGATTTTGGTAGATCCAGCCGCTGCCTAAACGATAGGGCGTGGCGGTTAAGCCGAGAATTTTTACTTTTGGGTTTAGGGCTCGAAAATGTTCGATGGTTTTGTTGTACTGACCGCTTTCTTCCATGCCAACTCGATGGCATTCATCGATGATTATTAAACTGACTGGCTCGATGAAATCAGCAAGGTTTGCGGAAAGTGATTGAATGCTGGCAAAGGTGGTTTTCTCTGTGCTGGTTTTTTGGCTTAAGCCAGCAGAAAAAATCCCTGCTGAGGAGCCTGTTGCTAGAAACTTAGCGTGGTTTTGTTCAACCAATTCTTTCACATGCGCCAGACAAACAACTCGACCTTTGGCGAGTCGACTAAGTTCTGCAATTACCAAGCTTTTGCCAGCGCCTGTGGGAAGCACAATAACGGCTGGGTCATCGCTATTACGAAAGTGTCCCAAAGAGGCCTCAACGGCTTGAATTTGATAGTCTCGTAATTGAAAGGTTTGGGTCATGGTGTTTTAAATCTATCTGGCGAAATCTTGATGTCTTGTTTGTTGGGCTACAGTATCATAGCTGCTGTAGTTATTTGCCTTTTTACAAGTGATTTTTTATAAGTGACGAACCTATCTATGTCTACTGAAGTCCTGCCTGCTAAGCGTTTATATGTTGAAAACTCTATCCCAGCTTTTAGTCGAGAAGAACCATTTGCTAATTTGCTAATGGACCTGCAGACAAAAGGTTGGAGCGTTCAGGATGACTTTTTTTCAACAGATTTTACTCAAGCTTTGATGGATGAAGCAGAAAGTATTCAAAACGTCTTTATGTTGCAGGCTGGCGTAGGACGAAAACAGGATCATCAAATCGTATTAGATTCTCGTCGTGATTATATTCAGTGGATAGATCCGGATAAGCCCGTTCGTGTAGATTTCTTAAAAATGATGGCTGACTTACGTGTTGCGCTGAATCGTCGTTTGTTTCTCGGTTTGTTTGATTACGAGGCACACTTTGCTCGTTACGAGGAAGGCGCATTTTATGAAAAACACATAGATGCTTTCAAAGGTGAAAGTAATCGTATTTTGTCTACCGTTTTGTATTTAAACGAAGGCTGGCAAGATGGTGATGGCGGCGAACTGGTTATTTATGATGAAAATGATCCTTCTATCGAAGTCGGGCGTTTTTTCCCTAAAAAAGGTCGTTTGGCTGTGTTTCTGAGTGAATGCTTTTATCATGAAGTGATGGTGGCTAAACGAACACGGCACAGTATTGCAGGCTGGTTCCGTGTTAATAACACCACAGGCTCTACACTTGATCCAGGCCAATAAATTTACTCCCTCTTGTTTGTGTGGTTTTTTTGGATTTGGCCTCGAAAAATGGTTTATAACTCTCTATAATGCGCGCCTTGTTTAATTGCTCTGGTTTTACGTTCCAGATCGCATAGGAGAGAGTTATGTCTAAAGTCGTAGTATGTGCCCTTTATAAATTTGTCGCCTTGCCTCATTTTGAGTCCCTTCGTGAACCAATTCAAAAAACCTTAGAAGACAACGGTATACGCGGTACCTTGTTGCTGGCTAGTGAAGGTATTAACGGTACGGTTGCCGGTACTCGTGAGGGTATTGATACCATGTTGGCTTGGTTAGATCAGCAGCCAGGTTTGGATAAGATTGTATCCAAAGAGTCTTATGACGAAGATATGCCTTTCTACCGCACGAAAGTGAAGCTTAAAAAAGAAATCGTCACTATGGGCGTTGAAGGTATTGATCCTAAGCGCGTAGTAGGAACTTATGTTAAGCCAAGTGAATGGAATGCGTTGATCTCTGATCCTGATGTGGTTTTGGTTGATACGCGTAACGATTACGAAGTGCAAATAGGTACGTTCAAAAACGCAGTAAACCCAAAAACCGATACCTTTCGTGAATTTCCAGCGTACGTAAAAGAAAACATGGATCCAGCGAAACACAAAAAAGTTGCCATGTTCTGTACTGGCGGTATTCGTTGCGAAAAATCCACAGCTTATATGCTAGAACAAGGTTTCGAAGAGGTTTATCACCTTGAAGGCGGGATCTTGAAGTACTTGGAAGAAGTACCAAAAGAAGAAACCCTGTGGGAAGGTGAGTGTTTTGTTTTTGATAATCGTGTTTCTGTAAATCATGATCTACAAAAAGGTGAATACGACCAATGTCATGCTTGTCGTATGCCTATTACGGAAGAAGAAAAACAAAGCGAGCATTATATTCAAGGCGTGAGTTGTGTGCATTGTGTAGATAAATACACTGATGAACAGCGCCAGCGTTTTATCGAACGTGAGCGTCAAGTTCAACTTGCTCGTTCTCGTGGTGAAGAACATATTGGTGCAGAAGTATTAGATGCGGTTGAAAAACATCGTGTTGAAAAAGCACTAGAAAAAGAACGCCAGCGTAAGGTCCGCGCAGCGAAAGCGAACTAGCAGAAGGATTTTGTTCGATCTATCACTTAGATTTTCAGGTGATAGATCGGGCGAAAATGTGTTCTAAATTTAAGCTATTGATCTTTATAGCGAAGTTTTTTGTTATTTCTCCTAATTACCTGCTGTCCTGTGCACTAAGAGTGGTTTCGAAATTGCTCGTACTGCCGTACAATAAAAAATCGCTTTTTATCAGCCAGTATCCATCATGAGTTATCAAGTTTTAGCACGTAAATGGCGCCCACAGACTTTCCTTGAAATGGCTGGGCAAGACCATGTACTTCAAGCGTTGGTGAATGCTTTACGCCAACAGCGTTTGCATCACGCCTATTTGTTTACCGGGACACGCGGTGTTGGTAAAACCACTATCGCGCGTATTTTCGCTAAATGCTTGAACTGTGAAACCAATGGCATTTCGCCTGAGCCTTGTGGAACTTGTGATAGTTGCCGAGAAATCGCTGAAGGTCGTTTTGTCGACCTCATCGAAGTGGATGCGGCATCTCGTACCAAAGTAGAAGATACCCGCGAATTATTAGAAAACGTGCAATACGCGCCAACTCGTGGCCGTTTTAAAGTCTACCTGATAGACGAAGTGCACATGTTGTCGACTCATTCCTTTAATGCCTTGTTAAAAACTCTTGAAGAGCCGCCAGCACACGTCAAATTTTTACTAGCAACGACCGATCCACAGAAACTTCCTGTGACGATTTTGTCACGTTGTTTGCAGTTCAACCTTAAAAATATGACCCCGCAACGCGTGGTGGATTATTTGCAAACCGTGCTTACTACCGAAGAAGTTAACTTTGATCAGCCTGCGCTTTGGCAAATTGGCCAAGCCGCAAATGGCAGTATGCGTGATGCGTTGAGCTTGACGGATCAAGCGATTGCCTTTGGTAATGGCACGATTTCGGAATCTGGCGTGACGGCAATGTTGGGCTTGGTGAATCAAGCGCAAGTACTAGATTTATTAGAAAGTGTTGCGTCTAAAAACGCGGCGCAAGTCTTAACTCGTATAGAGCAACTTGCTGACTATCAGCCAGATTTTACGGCTATATGCGGCAGCTTATTAGATGTGTTGCATCGTGTGGCGATAGAGCAACAAGTCCCGGGCGCATTAATGGATCAGCTGGGTGACTTGGCGCGTATTCAAGCTATTGCTGCTAGCGTTAGTTCTGAAGAAATACAAATCATGTATCAGAGCCTATTGATTGGCCGTCGTGATTTGCATTTAGCACATTCTACACGTGCGGGTTTTGAAATGCTGATGCTAAGGCTGATAGCCTTCCGTCCAGTACCGCCAATGGCGGTTAGTCATAATGCGCCGCCTGTAATGAATGCTCAAACAGACACTGTGCAAGTAGCATCATCTGAAACATTGCCTGAAACAATGTACCAAACGGCAGAACCTGACTATCCGTCTTCGCCGATTGCAGAAAAAAAAACATTAGCAGCTGAATCAGAAGAGCCGTTAGTCACTAAGCCTGCTGAGCAAATGATCGAGCCAGAACCTGTGCAAGAGTCAGTTCGGTCTACAGCACCTGCTGAACATCCGCCTTGGGAAGATGCACCGGAACCTGTCGTCGCTGAAGAATATTTTGTTGAACATGTCTCTGTTGACAGCGAAAGCGCTCAGAGTGAGGCTGTTCAGGACCATATTGAAGAAGATGTTGAATCCATCACTTTAGATGATGTTGAAATCGCAGCAGTAGAAAGCAGTGAGCTAGAAAAGTCTATTGATGTAGAGTTGCAGACCGTCAGCATTGCGTTAGAGCCTACTGCTCAGCAAGAGCCAGACATACAGGTAGAGACTGCTAGCAAGCCTGAACTTGAGCCTAAATCTTTTGTTATTGCTGAAGATAGATTCACAAAAGAATTGTTAGATGAAAGTGATGAGGATGAGGACGAAGAAGAAGCTGAAGAACGTGCCATTGCTGATATTGTCGATCCATTTAATCCCGCGGCAGACTTGGTTGATGCCTTAGGTGCGGAACCTATAGAGTCGCCAATCGTCGAAGAAAGCAAAGAACCTGATACGCGTCTAGCAAAAGTACCAGATACCATTGCTCAACCTGCATTAGGTATGCCATTGCCAGAAATGAGCCATTATAATGAGCTAACCATGAAGCTTTGGTGGCTGGTGGCGCCGCGTTTACCTTTGACAGGTTTAGTGCAAAATATTTTAATGAATTCTAGCTTGGTGGATGCAAGTGACCAAGGTATTCGCCTTGAAGTGCCATTAGAATACGGGCATATGTTGAACCAAGTACGTTACGAACAAATACAAGGTGCACTGAGTGATTTCTTTGCAATGACGGTGCCTTTGATTATAGATACAGTGGAAGACACCACAGGTGTTACCGCAGAAGAATTTGCCGCTAGTAAGCGAGCAGAAGCCTTGCAAGTGGCAATTACACATTTGAATTCACATCCAGTTGTGCAAGCTTTGTCGGCAACGATGGGCGCGCAGTTGGTTTACGATACGGTTAAAGTTAAAGCTTAAATTGGAGAGCAAAAGTTATGTTTAAAGGTGGTATGGGTAACATGATGCGCCAGGCGCAGCAGATGCAAGAAAACATGCAGAAAGCGCAGGAAGAAATTGCCAATATGGAAGTAGAAGGCCAAGCGGGTGCTGGTCTAGTTAAAATCCTAATGACAGGTCGTCATGATGTGAAACGAGTTTCTATTGATGACTCTTTGTTTGGTGATGACAAAGAAATGCTAGAAGACTTGATCGCGGCTGCCGTGAATGATGCAGTGCGTAATATTGAAGTGACTCAAAAAGAAAAAATGGCTGCTGCTACAGCGGGTATGTCTTTGCCACCTGGTTTCAAGATGCCTTTCTAGGAGCGAGCCTTGTTTAGTCCCTTAATTAAAGAACTGATTGAATCATTACGTTGTTTGCCGGGTGTTGGACCAAGATCGGCACAAAAAATGGCGTTGTACTTATTGGAACGTGATCATCAAGGGGCAGATAGACTAGCAAATGCATTGCGCGAGGCGCTCGACAAAGTCGGGCGTTGTTCAAGTTGCCGTACTTTGACCGAAGAGTCGGAGTGCGGGATTTGCATAGATCCTGAGCGTGATGCAAAGCATTTATGTATTGTAGAAACACCTGCGGACGTTGTAGCAATCGAATCTGCCGGTAGCTTTTCTGGGCGTTATTTTGTTTTGCTAGGACATTTGTCACCGATTGATGGCATTGGTCCGGAAGAATTAGGCTTAGATCGTTTAGAAACTTTGGTTCAGCATAATGAAGTGGAAGAAGCGATTATTGCCACTAACTCAACAGTAGAAGGCGAGGCGACTTGTCACTATATTGCTGAAAAATTAAAAACATTGAACATCAATGTCAGTCGTATTGCCCATGGAGTGCCTATGGGTGGTGAACTGGAATACGTTGATGGAAACACTCTGGCTTTAGCGCTAGAGGGACGGAAGAAGCTCTAGTATGAATGATCAAGATGATGCTCTGAATGATGATGCTCTGAATATAGTGTGGGTTGCGGATAATGAATCGCTGGCCAGCTGGTGTGATTATTGGGCAGATTTGCCGGTAATTGCGGTCGATACAGAATTCATTCGTCGCACAACCTATTTTCCAATTACGGGGCTCATTCAAATTAGTGAAGGCGAGAAAGCCGTACTGATTGATCCATTGAGCATCGACGAATGGGAACCTCTTCGTAACCTGATGGTGGCCCCTTCGGTGATGAAAGTGTTTCATGCTTGTTCCGAAGATTTGGATGTTTTTGATCGTTTGTTAGGTGTGTTACCTACGCCTTTTTACGATACTCAAATTGGTGAAGCCTATGCTAGCGCGCAATGGTCGCTAAGCTATGTGAAGCTGATTCATGAATATTTGCAAATTGAAGTAGCGAAAGATGAAACTCGTTCAGACTGGGTTCAACGTCCTTTAACGGATGCACAAAAACGTTATGCAGCGCTTGATGTGG
The DNA here is from genome assembly GCF_002792415.1 of Marinomonas sp. BSi20584. Lineage (NCBI taxonomy): Bacteria > Pseudomonadati > Pseudomonadota > Gammaproteobacteria > Oceanospirillales > Oceanospirillaceae > Marinomonas > Marinomonas sp. BSi20584. The sequence continues at coordinate 57,390 of NZ_KZ454888.1, read as the reverse complement.
TTTATCTGGCAAAAGTCTATCCAATGCAAATTGCCCGTTTAGAAGCGAAAAACATGCTCGAATGGGCAATGGAAGATTGCGATTCATTGAAATGGCAATACCAGATGAACTCTGATCCAGAGCAAAACTGGGATGGCATTAAAACCGCGTGGCGTTTGACGCCAGCTGGTTTAACTTTATTGCGTTTGCTGTTTATTTGGCGTGATGAGCAAGCTCGTAAAGAAGATGTTCCGAAAGGGCAGATCTTAAAAGATCGTACTCTTTGGTCGTTGGCGAAAACCTTGCCGACACATCATAAAGCAGTTTCCGAAGCGGAAGAGCTAACTGGCCGTCAGCACCGTTTGTATGGTGAGGTTATTTTGCAAAATGTCGCTTTGGTGAATGAATTGTCACCTGATGAATATCAATTGCCGTTGGAAATCCCTTTACCATCTCAGGCCGGTGATTTAACGAAAGCAATTAAAGCGTTTATTCGTGATAAAGCTGAGATGTTAAATATTGCGCCGGAAGCTATGATGAAGCGTAAGTTATTGGATCCATTAGTGCGTCATTTGTATGAAGGTACTGAGATTGACTTGCAAAATCCTGCAATGACTGGCTGGCGTCGTGATGTGATTGTTGATCCTATATTGAATAGGTTTAAAAAATAGAAAAATTTAAAAGTCCTAAAATGGCCTTATAGCGCCAAGGGTAAAATATGAAACAGCATTTAATCGTAGAAGTATTTCGTTCCAGCAAGCATGATGGAATGTACTTGTATGTAGAAAAAAGCAAAGGGCTGAAGGAAATTCCTGAAGAGCTTATGACTCGGTTTGGCAAAGGCATCAGTGCGATGACCATGTTGTTGACCAATGAAAGTAAGTTAGCTCGCGCGACACCAGAAAGTGTCACTAAAGGCATTCGTGAAAAAGGTTTTTATTTGCAATTACCGCCAGTGAAGGAAGAGTATTTGTTGGATTTATATAAAACACCGACGCAAGCGGTTTATTAATTACTTGGATTTAGAGAATGATTGCAAAGCGTTACGAGCCTTTTTGGAAAACCACTCCACTGAAGAAAATGTCTCCAGTCGAATGGGAATCTATTTGTGATGGATGCGGTAAATGTTGCCTGCAAAAATTACAAGACGATGAAACCGAAGAGGTGTTTTATACCAATTTATCTTGTCATCAACTGAATATTGGTTCTTGCCAGTGTAAGGTCTATGAAACTCGACAAGATAAAGTATCGACATGTATTACGCTAACACCTGATCAGGTTGACGAATTTCATTGGTTACCTGATACCTGTAGTTATCGTGTATTGTACGAAACCAAAGACTTGCCGAATTGGCACCCTTTGGTGGTTGGTAGTGATAAAGAAATGCTTCGCCAAGGGCTAACCGTTCGCCATTATGCGGTGAATGAAAATACCGTTGATGAAGAAGAGTGGGAAACCCATGTTATTAAATGGGTACATGGTATGCCGGAACCGTATGATGTAATTTGAGATCTCGGCTTAGTTACGGCAAATGGTCGCTAAATTCAGCAAAGTAAAGTAGTTCAAGGAGTTCGCAAACGTGAAGTGGTTGAAAATAAATACTGTGTTGTTAGTGGCTGTTTTATCCTTTTGGATGCCGTTGAGTAAAGCGGACACTCAGTTCCGTGTCATTGTTGATGCCTCTGGCAGTATGTTGATCAGTGATCCTGATAAGCTTACATCTGAGGCGTTGCGTCTTATTTCTAATCTTGCGCCTGAAGAAAAAGCCACACTAGGGATTTGGTTGTTTGGCGAGGAGCCTAGAGTGCTCTTACCAGAAGCCATCGTTAATAAAGCCAATAAAACTAAACTGGCGAGCTATGTAGATAGTTATGTGACGCAAGATGTCAAAACCGATTTAGAAGCCATTATCAAGCTTTTGTTGGAAACACCCGACTCGGGAAACCTAAAGCCTGGCTTTAATCGTCATTGGATTTTAGTTACTGATGGCATGGTAGACATCAGTTTGGAAGAGGCGGTGAACAAAGCTTCTCGTGATCGTATTCTTAATCAATTAACGTCTAAGTTAGAAGAGCGTGGTATTCATCTTCATACTATTTCTATGACAGGTTACACCGACAAAGCGTTACTTGAATCCTTGTCATTGCGCACTGACGCAACACACACTGAAGTCGCTATTCCTGAAGACTTATTGGACACATTTGACCGTATTTTCTCCCAAGCTTCACCCTCGGATGAATTACCATTCGATGGTAATCGTTTTACAGTGGACGATGCGATCCAAGAGCTTACTCTTGTTGTTTTCCACGAAAATGGTATACAGCCTCATATTGTCAAACCTGATGGTAAGTTATTGTCACTGGCTAGCAATGCCGAAGTATCTGTCTCTAGTTCGGATCATTACACCCTAATAACAGTTCGCGGTCCTGCGTCAGGTACATGGCAAGTCAATAATGTTGATCTTGATCGAAGCAGCATTCGCGTGATTACAGATTTAAGCGCGCAAGCAACACCTGTCGCACCCGTGATATTTCAGAATGAACCTATTTATTCAACTGTCGGCTTGTTTCAAAAAAATGAGCTAATCAAAGACGACAAAGTGCTGAATCTACTGGACGTAAAACAAACGTTAGTACGTTTAAGTGGCGAACAAAAAGAGACTATTTTCTCTCAGGATACGGTGAGAACGAATGAGCAATTTAAACAGCGTTTAGACGGCATTAACGAACCGGGCAATTATGAGCTTGTCAGCTTATTAGATGGCAAAACCTTCTCTCGCCAGCTTAGCCAGTTTTTTACCGTTCATCCTGCTATTGAATTCGAAGGTACGAGTCCTGGCGGTAATTTAGTCGCGTTTTCTGCGAAGCCTGTGAACTTAAAACTGAACATGCTGCGTTCTAATGTGAAGCTTGAGTTTACCTACAATAATGGCACCACCGAGACGGAAGAAATGCCCCTTGTTGGGCAAGGTTATTGGGAAAAAATCATTCCAGTTTCTCCGGGCGATAATGTTAATGTCCGAGCTAAGTTGATTGGTATGACTCAAACTGGACAGCGTTTTGATTATTGGACGCCGATGTGGCACTTTGATCGACAAGGAAATGGCGCGCCAATCGTTACTTTGGTGAATGGCGATATGAATAGTTCACTCAATATGTCAGAACCTTCGTCTAACAATGATGTGGCTCCTGTGTTCGTTCCACCATCTGTGTCTATTGTCGACGATGTTGCAGAAACTTCTGATCCATTACCAAAAGAGAGTTCAGCAACAGAAGAGTCTGTAGCTGATCAAGTTTTAGATAAAGCGAACAATCTATCAACATCAGAATGGGTTTTGTATGCCGCACTAAATCTAGGTGGCATTGTGGTGATAGCTGGCGGTATATTTTTGTATCGTCGTATAAAGAAAAATCAATCCCTTAGAAGAGATGATCTAGACGATGTGTGAGTTATTGGGCATGAGCGCCAATGTGCCGACCGATATATGTTTTAGTTTTTCTGGTTTACGTGCTCGTGGCGGGCGTACTGGTCCTCATAAAGATGGCTGGGGAATGGCTATGTATCGTGATGGCTATGTTTGGGCGATCCACGACCCAAGACCGAGTGCTGATTCGGACATGGCGGAAGTCATCAGCAACACATCATTAAAATGCGATATCGTGATCAGTCATATCCGCCAAGCCAACGTAGGTGAGGTGTGTTTATTAAATACACACCCGTTTAGTCGTTTGTTATGGGGTAAAACTTGGACTTATGCTCATAACGGGCAATTAGAAGCAGCGGATTCCTTACCGATTACTTTTCATCACCCATTGGGTAGCACAGACTCCGAGCGCGCTTTTTGTTGGATCGTTGAGCAACTACAAACACGCTTTGGTGATCAGGAACCAAGCTTAACAGAAGTGTCTGAAGCGCTATCGGCATTAGCTTTGCAGCTAAAAAAACGTGGTGTGTTTAACATGATGCTGTCTGATGGTGTGCGCTTATATTGCTTTTGTACCACCAAATTGCATTGGATTACCCGTCGAGCGCCATTTAAGAAAGCCACCTTGTCAGATGAAGATGTCATTATTGATTTCAAAGAAGTCACTACAGACAAAGACGTCGTCACCGTCATCGCCACACAACCATTAACTCATGACGAAACGTGGCAGCAAATGGTAGAAGGCGAGCTATGTGTGTTTGAAGGTGGCGAAGTGGTTTGCCAGATCAAAGCGAACTAAAGTCTATTACCCTTGAAGAAAGGGGAAGACGGAAGATGCGGTTGTTTTCTCATCCGCAAAAGCCAAAGCAATCCCCGTCGCTCGAGTCTATCATTTGACCTCGCTTATGAGATTTGCATCGGCTTTCATCGTTTTATTATTGAAAGCAGGTTGTGGTAATTTTTGATTTTCAAGCTTGTGCCGACAACCTCTCTGGAAATCTACTTTAACTCGCGGTACATTTGCTACATAAAGGAATCAAAAGCAAAGAAATTAATGGACGATTGACCCTTCAAATAACTTCTTTTTATTCTTTTTAAAAGAACACAATACGCACGCTCATTTTTCCGGTTTTATGCTTTGTTGATGTTCCCTGTTGTCATTTCAACTAGGTTGGCGTTCCACTGGTTTATTTAATTATGCTGATGATGAGATACTTGAATACTTCCCTGATAAATTGTGAGGTTATAGTGAGCAACGTCTAATAAGTGGATCAAACTATTTGTTGCGCTTATTGGGACAGGCTGAAGTCTGCCTTTTAACTATTATGTTATGTAAATGGAGGAAACTATGTCCTCAATTCCACAATCAAAAGATGAGTTGCTCTCTGCCATAAACTCGATATTTCCCAAGCTTATGGACGATTACCGGATTGTTCCAGAATCACTTTCACGTAAGTGCGAGCTTGAGGGTAATATAAAAGGAACACAAATTAGTGTTTGTGACACTGTTGCCTACCTTGTTGGTTGGGGGAAGTTGGTCTTGAAGTGGCATAGTTTGAGGTCTCAAGGTCTTCCGGTGGTTTTCCCTGATACTGGCTACAAATGGAATCAGCTTGGTTTATTGGCTGTAAGTTTTCATGTTGAGTACAGTGACTGGAAATACGAAGACTTACTCAAGGAGTTGGACTCAACTATTAACGAGCTTATCTCTTTAGTTTCAAGTTTAAGCAATGAAGAATTGTATGAAACGACATGGTATGAAAAATGGACGTTAGGTCGAATGATTCAGTTCAATACATCATCACCAATGAAAAATATGTGTACTAAAGTTAGGCGATTTAACAAAAGTAACGGCTTAAGCTGATAGTCAGTACATGGTATTTCTAACTTCAGTTAAACATCAGTGTAATCAGTGTACTGCTCACTGCTTAACGGTGCGTTAATGATTGTCATATTTTCTAAATGATCTAAGAAACCTATTAGTGACGTATGAAGAGACGACGTTGAAAGAGCTTGAAGCCGAGTTTCGTTGTTCGGTAGATGAATACCTTTTATCTTGTGAAGAGTTTGGGCGTGACTTTCAACAGCCATGTATAGGCTCATGTAATATTAGAACTGGTGAGGTGTTGCATCGAGAAGCTAATGTGCACGCCCAGAAAACTACCGACATTGTGTAACCAAGATTGAGGTGAGGCATAGAATAGGCATATGAAAACAGGATTTGTGATGTACGCTTCTTCAGTTAGCCGATTGTCTGATTTTTATTCTCACGTTTTCGCGCTTAATAAAGTTGAAGGCGACAATTCATATGCTTTATTGGCGGATGGCGATTTTGAGTTGGTGTTGCTTGAGACAGAGGTTTCTAAAACGGTTTCTGACTTGCACTCTCCAAGAGCGAGTACTCCGATCAAACCAACATTTTTTATTAATACTCCGTTAGAGATAATTAGTGAGGTGATTAAAAACAAAGGTGGTTCTGTCTTTCCTCCAAAAAATTGGGAATTTGGTGGCCGAAAAGTATGTGATGCTCATGACTGTGAGGGCAATATATTTCAGTTGAGAATAGATCAAGATGCATAACAAAGACAAGTTGCTTGGGGGCCTCGTGCGCTGGAGTGTTCTGAGTTTGGTCGCAGTTAGCAATGTTAGGCTTTATAAGGGAGATAAAGGGTGAAGCCAGAAGATATCGGGAAAGCATATAATCAAATCACTCATATTTGGAATAGTGAAGAATTTGATATAAATAATGGGATTTCTCAGCACAAGAAAGCAATTAGTTTTGTTAAGAGTCGAGGCAACGCTTTGGATGTTGGTTGCGGTTGCACTGGACGCTTTATAGATTTACTCCAAGGTGAAGGTTTTACTCCATCAGGTTTAGATATTTCCGATGAGATGCTAAATATTGCGCGTAAAAAGCATCCGGATATTCGCTTTGTGCAAGGTGACATTTGTGAATGCGAACTATCTGAGAAGTACGATTTCATAACAGCATGGGACAGTATTTGGCATATTCCTTTGTCAGAGCAAAGAAATGTTCTTACTAAACTAGTAGAAAGTCTGAATGTCGGTGGTGTGTTGATTTTTTCATTTGGTGGTACTGATGAAGAGGGTTTTCATACTAACAATTTTATGGGGCCAGAAGTTTACTATTCGTCACTTGGTTTAAATGGTTTCCTAAAGTTATTCATTGAGCTTGGTTGTATTATCAGGCACTTAGAGTTTGACCAACATCCTGAACTTCATACTTACCTAGTGGTAGAAAAAGCCTAAAAAAGAGTTATGAGAGATTACTAACGCTCAGCACTTTTGTTGGGCTTCCCATTTTTCTCTCGCTGTGATTACTGTTATTCTAGCGCCATTATTGGTGTAACAGAGTAGAACGAATGATTAATGATAATGATGTAATTGAAACCTTGGACGAACTTGAGACGTTTCTACGTTTGGTTGAGGTGGGTGGTTTAGGTCTGAACAGTGTATCTGGCGTGGCGTTGGCGACGAATAATGCCAATGGTCGTCCATTTGTGGCAGTGCTGGATGATAATCAGCAGTTGGTGTTAGGGCGTTATGTGACCACCGAAGTGTTTGAAAATGGCAAAGACATGGTTCGTTACGGTACGAAAAAAACGCATTAATTGTGCTTTGGGTTAATAAAATAATCCCTCCTCTTGCAAGACATTAGGAGGAGGGATTCGAGTTTTTTGTCGACATTGATGTCGACCTACATTTCGTTTATTACTGAACCAATTCGTTGTCGGTAAATTCACCTTCAAACAAAGCGGTAGACAAGTAACGCTCGCCGGAATCAGGTAATACTACGACGATTTTCTTGTCTTTAAATTCTGCTAGTTTGCTTAAGCGTTCCGCAGCAACGACAGCAGCACCACAAGAAATACCACACAAGATGCCTTCTTCACGCATTAGGCGTTTTGCCATGGCAATGGCGTCTTCGTTAGATACTTGCTCAACTCGGTCTACGATAGAAAGATCTAAGTTTTTCGGTACGAAGCCTGCGCCAATGCCTTGGATTTTATGTGGAGATGGTGTTGGTGTTTCACCGTTAATCGTTTGTGTGATAACAGGCGAGCTGGTTGGCTCAACCGCAACGCTGATAATGGCTTTGCCTTGGGTGTTTTTAATGTAGCGACTCACGCCAGTGATAGTGCCGCCAGTACCAACACCTGCGACGAAAACATCGATTTCACCATTGGTGTCTTGCCAAATCTCTGGGCCAGTGGTTTTCTCATGAATTTCAGGGTTGGCTGGGTTTTCGAATTGTTGCAGCAATACGAAGTTTTCGTCTTGGGCAATTTCTTCGGCTTTGGCAATCGCGCCTTTCATGCCTTTTGCAGGTTCAGTTAGTACTATCGTCGCGCCAAGGGCTTTCATGACTTGGCGACGTTCCACACTCATGCTGGATGGCATAGTGATGGTAATCGGATAACCACGAGATGCTGCAACGAAACACAAGGCGATACCTGTGTTACCGCTTGAGGCTTCAACGATGGATTTACCTTTGCTCAGAATGCCTTTCTTTTCTGCATCCCACACCATGTTGGCGCCGATGCGGCATTTTACTGAGAAAGCAGGATTACGAGATTCGAGCTTTGCCCAAATATTTCCATTTCCGATACGGTTTAAACGTACAAGTGGCGTGTTGCCAATGGTAAGAGAGTTATCTTCAAATACTTGATGAGACATACCATTTCCTTTTTGTTGTTGATCTGTAGTTAGTTGGTCTTTAGAGAGTAATGGCAACATCGTATTAGATGTGCCGCGAATGTTGTTCACTATAACCCTTAGGTTGGGATTGATGTTAGAATTTGCAACTATATAGATAGAGGTTTTTGTACAACAACTCAGCTTCACTTGAAGCGGTGTGCCACGACCTCGAATAGAAACGGCGCTTTATTTATTGCAACTATTTTCTCTGTGCCAAGTAAAAAGGATACAAGTTTACCTATCATGCCGACAAATGCCGTAATGACGCGCGATCGTCATCTAATTGATCAAAAACAAGCGCAGCTTAGTAAACGTCAAAAGGATGGTTTGCCTTTTGATCGTATGCAATCTGAAGTGAATGCTCTTATCGAAAAATCTGAGACTCTGTACCAAGCTCGTTTGTCACGTATGCCAAAGATTACCTACGATGAAAGCTTGCCGGTTGCGGCTCGTGCTGACGAAATCATCAAAGCGATCCAAGAAAATCAAGTCATCATTATTGCTGGTGAAACAGGCTCGGGTAAAACCACGCAATTGCCTAAAATGTGCTTGCAAGCAGGTCGCGGAATCGCGGGTCTGATTGGTCATACGCAGCCAAGGCGAATTGCCGCTCGCAGTGTGGCAGAGCGTATTAGCGATGAGTTGCAAGTTAATCTTGGCGAGCAAGTAGGTTTTCAGGTTCGTTTTAGTGACGAAAGTAATGAAGAAACACTGATTAAGCTGATGACAGACGGTATTTTGTTGGCCGAAATCCAACAAGATAAACGTCTTTATAAATACGACACCATCATTATCGATGAAGCCCATGAACGCAGTCTGAACATCGATTTCTTGCTGGGGTATTTAAAGCAAGTCTTGGCAGCTCGACCTGATCTAAAAGTCATTGTTACCTCGGCGACCATAGACGTAGAGCGTTTTTCTGAGCATTTTGAAAACGCGCCTATCATCGAAGTATCAGGTCGAACTTATCCTGTTGAAGTGCGTTATCAGCCATTGCTCAGTAAGTCTGACTCAGAAGAGCTAGACGAAGACCAAAGTATGGAGCAAGGCGTTTTAGACGCAGTAGAACTGCTGATCGCCGAAGAGCGACAATCCGGCTATCGCGGTGCGGGTGACATTCTAGTATTTTTGCCGGGTGAACGAGAAATTCGTGAAACCGCTGAGATTCTTCGTCGTGCCGAATTACGCAGCACGGAAGTCCTGCCCTTATATGCTCGATTGAGCGCTAGCGAGCAACAACGTATTTTTAAATCCCATTCTGGTCGTCGTATTGTGTTGTCGACCAACGTTGCTGAAACCTCGCTAACCGTACCGGGCATTCGTTACGTGATTGATCCGGGTTTGGCGCGAATTAGTCGCTATAGCGTGCGTTCCAAAGTCCAACAGTTGCCGATTGAAAAAATCAGTCAAGCCAGCGCCAACCAAAGGGCAGGGCGATGTGGTCGTGTGGCGGATGGTATTTGTATTCGCTTGTATGACGAGGAAGATTTTAACAATCGTGCAGAGTTTACCGATCCAGAAATTTTCCGTACCAACTTGGCATCGGTTATTTTGCAGATGGCCAATTTAAAACTTGGTGCGGTTGAGAAATTTCCTTTCGTTGAAATGCCAGAAAAACGCATGATCAACGATGGCTACCGAGCGTTAACCGAGCTTGGTGCCTTGGACAAAGAGCGACTGACGCCGATTGGACGTCAGCTTGCTAAGTTGCCAATCGATCCTAAATTAGGGCGAATTCTAATCGCAGCCGAGCAACACAGTGTGCTCAAAGAAGTGGCGATTATTGTCAGTGCCTTGTCTATCCCTGATCCTCGTGAACGCCCTCAAGACAAAAAAGCTCAGTCCGACCAAGCTCATGCAGTCGATAAAGACGAAGACTCAGATTTCGCTGTGTTCTTGAATTTGTGGGAACGTTTTGAAGAGCAACGCCAAGCCTTATCACAAAATCAATTGCGCCAATATTGCCGTAAGCAATTTTTGAATTTCATGCGCATGCGTGAATGGCGAGATATTCATCGACAAATCATGATTGCTTGTAAGCAGCTTGGCTTTAAAGAAGTCCAGCATGAAGAACGTCATTACGAAGCGATTCACCGTTCTTTGTTAGCCGGTATGTTTACGCAAGTTGCTAATAAAATGGAAGACAGCAAAGAAATGCTTGGCTGTCGCTCGCGTAAATTGGCGATATTCCCTGGGTCCATGTTATTCAAAAAACCGCCACAATGGATTATGGCGGCTGAGTTAATTGAGACCAGTAAATTGTATGCGCGAGTCACGGCGCGAATTGATCCTGTTTGGATCGAAGAGTACGCGGCGCCGTTTGTGAAGCGTCAATACTTTGACCCACACTTTGAGCGTAATCAAGGCCGCATCATGGCCCATGAGCAAGTATCGCTTTATGGTTTGGTGATTGTGGCGAAACGCAGTATTGATTATGGTCATGTGAATCCTGAAGAAGCACGCGAGATTTTTATTCGCTCTGGGCTAGTGGAAGGTGAACTTCGTACTAAACAGGCGTTTTATCGTAAGAACAAAGCGCTGATGGAATCGTTAGAGGCCCAAGAAGCTAAACTGCGCAAACGTGACATTCTGGTTGACGATGAAACGGTGTTTGCCTTCTACAATTCTCGATTACCTGATCATGTTCGCAATCTAAAAAGCTTAGAGCATTTCGTTAAAACTTCGCCTGATGCTTTGTTAATGACTCGTGAGGACTTGATTAATCAAGATGTCAGTGTCGACGATCTTGCCTTTCCTGATTCCTTTGGTTTGAACGGTGTCGCTTTACCGATTGATTATAAATTCGATCCGGGTCAAGCAGCCGATGGCGCGACCTTAAAAGTCCCAGTTGGTTTGTTACGTCAGCTGAGTTTAGAGGATTTAGGTTGGGCTGTGCCCGGCTTTATCAAAGAGCGCTGTGAAGCGTTATTGCGGGCTTTGCCTAAGGCTTTGCGTCGTCGCTTTGTGCCGATTCCGCAGTTTGTTGATCGTGTTTATCCCAACTTGTCGAAAGACAAAGGTGATTTGCTTGAACAGCTTAGTTTGCAGATTAAGCGCGAAACGCTGATTGATATTCCGCTTAATGAATGGAATGCCGATAAGCTAGATTCTCACTTAACCTTGAACCTAGAAGTGGTGGACGAGCGCGGTAAGGTGCTCGGTGTAGGTAAAAATCTTGCTCAGCTTCAAACTCAGTTTAGCGACCTAGTTGAAGAAAGTTTTGCAAAATTTGGTACCAAACAACATGAGCAAGAAGGTTTAACTTCTTGGCCTGAGCAGGGCATTCCTGAGCGTCAGGAGATTAAACAAGCTGGGATTAAGGTCACGGCGTTCCCCGCTTTGGTGGCACAAGGCGATCATGTGTCACTTAAAATGTTTGATGATCAGAACACCGCGCTGGAAAGCCATCGAAAAGGGGTGGTCACTTTGCTTAAACTTACATTGAGCAAAGAAATGCGTTATCTGCAAAAGAACCTACCGCATCTTAAAGAATCTATGCTAATTTTTTCGCCATTAGGTCAAAAAGAAACCTTATTGGATGATTTGCTTAATGCGGTTTTAGACAAGGTTTTCTTGGATGGGCGTGCTTTGCCCCGCACAAAAGCAGAATTTGAAAGTTGCCTAGTGAAAAATAAACCGCAATTGGTGAGCGTGGCGAACGATATGGCGGGACAGCTTTATCGTGTGTTGTCATCTTATCAAGGTGTGGCAAAGAGGATGAAAGGCAGTATTCCTCTGCCTTGGACACGAATTTACGGTGATATTAAAGTCCAACTAGAGCAGCTTATTTACCCCGGTTTTATTGGTAATACACCCTTGTTTTGGTTAGGGCAATTGCCGCGTTATTTTAAAGGTATTGAAGTGCGTTTGGAGCGCTTTCAAAATCATCTGAACAAAGAAAACCAATATGTGTCTGAATTAGAAAGCCTTTGGCAAACTTATTCCAGACAGAAAAAAGCCCATGACGAAAAAGCTTTATATGATCCAGAGTTGATCAAATATCGTTGGATGTTAGAGGAATATCGTATTTCTTTGTTTGCTCAGTCGGTTGGCACGTTAGAGCCCATTTCAGAGAAGCGCTTAAATAAGCAATGGCAAGAAGTCAAAAAATTGGTTTGATTTTATAAATAAGGTTTTTTAGTCAGACGCTGTGCGTGAAGTCTTACAAGTTAAGGATAGTGAAAATGTTTAAAGCAATCGGCACTTTACTTTTTGGCTCTTTGTTGTTGCTTGTGCAATCCTGTGCACAGGTGCCAGTAGAAACCAAAGAAGATCCATGGGAAGGTTTCAACCGCTCTATGTTTACTTTCAATGATGCAATTGATGGTGCTGTTTTAAAGCCTGTTGCTGAGGGATATAAGGCTATTACGCCTAATCCCGTACAGAGAGGTGTGAGCAATTTTTTCTCTAACCTTGGAGAAATCGGCAATATAACCAACAATTTACTACAGGGTAAATGGGATGCAACGGCGTCGTCTACTTTTCGTTTTCTGATAAACAGTACAGCTGGCTGGTTGGGTCTTTTTGATGTGGCTAGCGAAATGGGGCTAAAAAAATACGATGAAGACTTTGGCCAAACGCTTGGGTATTGGGGCGTGTCATCTGGCCCTTATTTGGTATTGCCATTCTTTGGTCCTTCTACTGTGCGTGATGGTTCAGGTTTGGCCATTAAATATACGTACCTTGATGAAACAAGCATTCTCGACTTAAATGATGATGAGGAGCTTGGTTTATTAGCCTTAGACGTTGTGGAAACAAGAGCACGTTACCTCAATGCGGAAGGCATGATTGTTGGGGACAGGTACAGCTTTATCCGAGATGTGTATTTACAAAATAGAGCATATGAAGTTTACGATGGAAATCCACCAAAGAAACAAGCTATCAAAAATACTGATTCAGCAGACGATAGTTGGGGTGATGAAACTGAAAACGATAGCTGGGGTGATGATTCTGCGAGTGATAGCTGGGGGGATGAAGCTGAAGTCGATAGTTGGGGCGATGACTCTGCCGCAGCGACGGATGGCAATATTTCGTCAGAGAGTGATGTCACCGCGGACAGTAGTTGGTCCGAATAACAGAATCTATTTTAATGAATAAGCGGCTGTCGACATCCCATTGGTTTAATGAAAGCCTTTTTAATGAAGCGCTAGTAAAAGGTTTTTTGCTAGTGATAGGCAGTTCTTGCCTTGTACTGATAGTGCTTAATGTAATGGCGGCAAAGTATCAAGTCGCATTGGCAGAAGCTATTCTGCTAATGCTGACCATTTGTGTATGGTTTTGCCCTATACAGTGGCGTCATTACAAGTGGTTTGTTTCGCTTTATGTAGCGTTTATCTTTGCCTGTATTTTAATCGGAATCAGCTTTTCTCCTCTGTATTCTGGTCGACAGGTTTGGGTGCTTATTTTCCCTATGACCTCCTATCTTATGTTGGGTAAACGTACAGGCTTTTGGTTGAGCGCTGTTTGCCTTTGTTTGGTTAGTACTATTCTATTTCTGCGCTTTTATGATGATTTTAAAGACGGTCTAATTAGTATTGTCGTGAACTTGTTTCTAGCCTATGTCTTCTTATGGGGGCTAACTCACGGTGCCGAGCGAGTTCACAAGAAAATGTTATATGCTTTAAAGAAAATAGCATCTACCGACCCTCTTACAGGTCTTGCCAATCGCCGTAATGTTAGTCAAAACTCGCTATATCAGCTTCAACAAGTTACTGGGATGGGCGATGAATTAGCACTTGTTTTGATAGATCTAGATAATTTCAAAAAAATAAATGATATACATGGGCATGAAGTTGGTGACGCGGTGCTGGTGGACTTTGCTGAGCGATTAAGGGCGCATGTTGATGATAACGAGCAGCTATTTCGCTTAGGTGGAGAAGAGTTTTGTGTTTTTATGCCAGCTGCGCAAAGCAAGAACTGGTCAGTCGCATTTTGCCAGTATGTAGATGACTCTCTATTTTATTTTGATGAGCTGGAAATTCATTATACTGTGAGTATTGGCGTGTCTTGTAGTCAGAAAGGGCGTGGTGATTTTAAGCATTTATACAGAATTGCCGACCAGCGGTTATACAAAGCAAAAAGTCTTGGCCGGAATTGTGTTGTTTTAATGGATTAAGAGCTTAGGTGCTTTTGATTAGCTCATTTAATGAATCATTAGACGCTATTAATAGAAACTATGTTTAATTGAGTCCAAAATGAAGGGGCATTGTTAATGCTCCTTAGCTTGCTTTCTTGAGACTACTATCTATTGCTAATGTGATCTTTAATAGCTTTCCAGAGTCCGTACCAATGTACAGCACACCAGCTGAATCCTGAGCAATTGAACGAAGACGCTCATCCAAATGTTCAAGGTAACGAGTTTCTGTTGTCTTGCCATTCTTATCAATTTTGATCTTGTTTAAATGTCTCAAAGCGAGTGCAGTGGATAGGAAATCACCGTTCCAGTTCGAAAACAACATACCTTTGTAACGTATCAAGCTGCTTGGTGCGATAGAAGGAATAAACACCTTAGCAGGGTTGTCTATGCCATCTTTTGTGTTCCCTTCACCGACGCTGATTGGTCCCCAGTATTCTTTGCCATAAGACACAATTGGCCAGCCGTAATTCGCACCTGGGCGTATTAGGTTTATTTCATCTCCGCCTCTTGGGCCATGTTCATTTGACCATAGCGTATGGGTATCTGTATCGTAAAAAAGGCCTTGAGGATTGCGATGTCCATAGCTCCATATCTCATTGCGGATATTGGCATGAGTGACAAAAGGATTGTCTGCAGGTATACGCCCATCTAAATTTAAACGAATAACGCTGCCCGCATGGTTTGTTAAATCTTGAGCATTCTCACGAACACCACGATCACCAACTGAGAAAAAGACATGCTCTTGGTCATCAAAGGCAATACGTCCACCATAGTGCTTGGTTTCGCTGGTCGCTGAGTCTGTGACCAATAAATCATGCCATTCAGTTAGCTTGTTGCCTGCTAATTTAGCTCTGGCTAACGTAGTTTTTGAGCCATCATCGGTTGGCTTTGAATAGGTGAAATATAACCAACCCTGTTCTTTAAACTGTGGCGATTTTGCCACATCTAGTAGACCGCCTTGGCCTCGGTTATCCACTTCTGGAAGGCCTGTCAGAGCTTGTTTTTTGCCAGTGGTTAAATTGACTTTGTAAGCTGTGCCTTTTTTGATTGTGACAATAGCTTCTTGATCATTGATTATGGCAATACCCCAAGGTATGCCATCAAATTGAGTGATTTGATCAATGTTTAGTGAATCGTCAACGATAGCATCCGAGGCGCTAACATTTAGCGCCATCAGGCCTGCTAAAAATAGAATCCAAGTTTTCATAAAGGCGACCTCTTACCGCGAATTTCAGTGAAGTATATAGAAAATAGTCGCAAGATGAGGGTTTTGGAAGGCATTTCCTTAACAATTGCCGATTGCTTGCCTAGTTGGATAAAGTATTCAGCGAAGCGTTAATTAAGGTCTTAAAGCATGTTTTTTGATGGGATCATGCAAATAGTAGCTACTTAAAGTAACTATCTAAATTGAAGATCTAAAGTAACTATCTAAATTGAAGATCTAAAGTGACGATCCGAAGTAGCGTTCGTTTTCAGCTACATTTCTAGTCACCACTGTATTAGCGGCAATAATGGCATTATTGCCAATTTTAATACCGGGTAGGATTTTGGCACCGCCGCCAATCCAGACTTTGTTGCCAATGGTAATAGGCCGCGCAAAGCATTCGCCAGAGGCCCGTAAGTCAGCATCCCTAGGATGATCAACCGTATAAAAGTGAACGCCGGGACCGATTAATACATCGTCACCGATATGAATTTTAGCGCTGTCTAAGAAAATACATTGGAAATTAATGAATACTCGTTCACCAAGATGAATTTGCGAACCATAATCGCATTGAAAGCCCGGTTCAATCACCACACTACCAAATTCTGCAAACAAACGCGTAACATGACGAAGATTGCCCTTACTTGGGTGCGCATTGAATTTAGCACAGGCAAGACGAGCCGTTTCTCTGCGTAGTCGAAGATCTAGGTCGATAGCATTAAACGCTTCGCTATTAACCATTTTTTCAAATTCTGTTGTTTCGGTCATCTTTCGTTCTTCTTGTGAAAAATAAAAAACGCGACCTAGGCCGCGTTTTTAACTTACTTGTTTCTATTTTATAGCATAGACGCTAGAGTAATTTCTAATTTACGTTGATCTGCAGCGAAGTTACGAATGCCTTCAGCTAATTTCTCAGTCGCCATCGCATCTTCGTTCATAGCCCAACGGAATGCTGCTTCTGTGATAGAGGCTGGAGCAGGTTTCACGTCAGTGGTTGGAACCAATTTACGCTCAAGTTTGCCCTCGTCTTTTTTCAACTCTTCAAGCAGGTTAGGGCTGATAGTCAAACGGTCACAACCAGCAAGTTGCTCGATTTCACCGATGTTACGGAAGCTCGCACCCATTACTACAGTTTGGTAGCCGTGCTGCTTGTAGTAGTTGTAGATTTCAGTCACAGATACAACACCTGGATCAGTCTCAGCTGTGTACTCTTGGCCAGTCGATTTTTTGTACCAATCAAGGATACGACCAACGAATGGAGAAATCAGGTAAACGCCAGCTTCAGCACAGGCTTGCGCTTGAGCAAAAGAGAAAAGCAAAGTCAGGTTACAGTTGATGCCTTCTTTTTCTAGCTCTTCTGCGGCTTTGATGCCTTCCCAAGTAGACGCTGCTTTAATCAGAACGCGGTCACGAGACACGCCAGCTTCTTCATAAAGCGCAATCAATTTGCGTGCTTTCGCTAGTGTCGCTTCTTTGTCAAAAGACAAACGTGCATCTACTTCTGTAGAAATACGGCCAGGAACGTATTTTAGAATTTCAGTACCAACAATAACCGCAAGTTTGTCACCTGCGTCTAGAACTTGTTGATCTTTATCCTTGCTTTGTGTTTTTGCCCAAGCAATTGCTTGGTCAAGGAAAGGTGCGTACTCTGGAATTTGTGCAGCTTTAAGCATCAAAGACGGATTTGTTGTCGCATCTTGTGGTAAAAAATCTTTGATTGCCGTTATATCACCGGTGTCGGCCACAATGGTCGTGAACTCTTTTAACTGAGATAACTTATTGCTCATTGCTCTTATCCTTTGCGTTGATGATTTTTGACCAATTCAATGGCCTCTAATAATACATTTACCTGTGCGTCAGCTTTGTGACCATTTTCAGACAAGTAGCGACGGAACTGTTTGCCGCCGGCTTCACCCTGAAAAATACCCAAAATGTGTCGGGTTAGGTGCATCAAGCGTTCGCCTTCTTGCAGCTTGCGTTCAACATAAGGAACGAAAGCTTCTAGTGCCTCGTAGCGATCATTAACCAAAGCTTGACCGCCAAATAATACTTCGTCGACTTGGCTTAAAATCCATGGATTATGGTATGCCTCACGGCCAACCATAACGCCATCTACGTGCGCTAACTGTTCTTTGCATTCATCTAATGTTTTTATGCCACCGTTTATAATGATTTCAAGGTCAGGGAAATCTTTCTTTAACTGATGCACATAATGATATTTGAGCGGCGGTACTTCGCGGTTTTCTTTCGGGCTCAAACCTTCCAAAATCGCATTGCGGGCATGGACAATAAAAGTCGTCACGCCAGTCGTTGCCACATCACCGACAAAATCTCGTACTACGCCGTAATCTTCTTGGTCATCTAAACCAATGCGGTGTTTGATCGTCACCGGAATATCGCAGTTATCCTGCATCGCACGCATGGCATCTTTCACCTTATCAGGGTAAGCCATTAAACACGCACCGATTAAACTGTTTTGTACTCTATCACTTGGGCAACCGACATTAAGGTTAACTTCATCAAAGCCAGCTTGCTGCGCCATTTTTGCGCATTTACCCAAGGCTACTGCGTCAGATCCACCTAATTGTAAAGCAATAGGGTGCTCGCACTCATCATGACGTAAGAATCTTTCAGGATGATTGCCTTGTAGCAATGCGCCAGTGGTCACCATCTCGGTATAAAGCAACGTATTCTTCGTCAATTTTCTAGCGAATACTCGGTAATCGCTGGTCGTCCAATCCATCATTGGAGCGATGGAAAATCGACGATCAAGCTTATTGCTTGGGTTTACTGGGGTTGCCCCGTTATCTAGTGACATGCTTCTACTATCGAATTAATTCAAAAAAGCGTCGCGACATAGGGGAATGCCTCCCAGCGACTGACGGGTCATATTATGTCATAAAATTACAAGATATCTAAGAGTCTGAGGGAAACATTGAGGTTAATAGAGCAAAAGTGACATCAAACTCGCCGCCATCAATAAACAAGCCAAGGCAAAGTGAGTTTTCTTCATGACGCAATTACTCCATGGCACCCGAAAAGGCGAAACTGCCTTAGCCGAATGGCGGCATTTTTGCTTCTTTGTATTTTCCTAGGTTAGCCATGTTTCTATTTAGTAATGTCATCAAGGCCAATAAGATTCAGGTTCTACTCTTTGTTTTTCTGCCGCAATGCGTTTATAAATTTCCTCGCGATGTACCGTCACGTCTTTGGGTGCTGTTACACCGATTCGGACTTGTCCGCCTTTTATGCCTAAAACGGTTATTTGAATGTTATCGCCGATATTGATGGTTTCATTAGAGCGTCGAGTCAGAATTAGCACGTTATATATCCTTACATAGTTTATTTTTACAAATATAAAGTTTAGTAAAATATACTAAATTTTGTCAATAAAAATATACTGCGATTGAAATAGACAAAAACATAAATACTGGAGACGTGAAATTAAGCGGGCTGACTGCCCGCTAAAAGAGGTATTTGGCTTCTACAACGACGCCAATAATTTGGCATTCATTATTAAACTCAGTAGGGCGATAATCTGGGTTTAATGGTTTTAAATACGTTTGTCTGGCATCAATCACCAGTTTTTTGAAAGTGATGTCACGGGTATTGTTGAATTTTGCTACGACAAAACAATCGTTCTTAGTAGGAAGTTGTGGATCTACTAAAATCAAATGGCCTTCACCAATACTTGGACCATTAGGTGAGATCATGCTGTCACCAACCACTTCTAGCCAAAATGCTTGCTGGCTTACAGTAGATGGACCATGCTCCCATAGTACGTCTTTCCCTAAAGACGAATGATTACTGTCATTATCCCATGTAAAAGCCATTTCATGGCTAATAACGGGTATCAGTTTAGTGGTTGATTGAGTGTTCTCGTGTGAGAGGTTCAACGTATGTGCATTTCTTGGTGTAGCGGTGATGCCTGAAAATAACCAGTTTGCATCACAATGTAGCGCCTTTGTGAGAGATACAATGTACTTTCCGCCAGGCGAAGAAATACCGTTGAGCCATTGACTGACAGACCCTTTAGTCGCACCCGTCATTCTCGCTATGTCGACGGCTTTTAGATTTTGCTCCGTCATTTTTTGTCTGATTCTATCTGAAATATCCATGTTAAGAATACTAAACTATCTTGAGTTTATTTTTATTTACTTGTAGTGTTTATAAAAGTGAACTTTTGGTGGTTTTTCGTAAGGATTGGTTATGTATAAGGAAAAAGTGATTAAACACTTTGGGAGTCAGCGGCGTTTAGCGCAGTCATTAAACATTACTCGAAGCTCTGTTTCTCAATGGGGGGCAGTGATTCCAGAGAAGCAAGCTCTGAGAATAGAAAAGCTAACTCGTGGCGTATTGAAATACGATGCCAAGCTTTATTCGCGTTAAGCCTAGTCAATCATTAGAAAAGGTGCTTTTTTTGTGTTTGCAGGAAAGAAGACCGTGAGCGAGCTGCTTTTGGGCATTCAGGCTGATCCAAATATATTACGTACAGCTAAAGCCTTATCAAGATTAAGTAGCGAATGCTCATCGACTATTCGTGAGTTTTACCGTGCCGGTTTGCAAGAGACACCAAACTGCCAACAGCTTGTTACTACCTTGGAGCTAATAGACAACGCCATGAAGGATATAGGCACACTGAAAACGGCATCTCATATCCTTAACGCCCTCACGGCGGATATCCAATTTCATCATCTTAACTTTGATGTACAGCTTGCCATGCGCGTCCGTGAACAGTTTTTAAGGCGGAAAAGCGGTGCTTAATAACGAAGAAAGTGCTTTAACGCCTTAGTTGGTAGCGTAAGACAAGACCTTCCCGGCTAAGCGGATGCTTTCGTCTGGCCAAATATGTCTAACTCGCTGGCGGCAGGCGAAAAGACGCGACCGCAGGCGACATGGCAGGGGCTTGGGTGGCGCGGCCATTGGTTCCGTCGTGCCCATTATAGGTACCGCCATTGGGGACATTGTCGGCTCTATCGCAGGCGGTATGGGTGGCGGTTTTGTAGGGGAGAGCTTGGGCGAATGGATAGGCGGCAAAATTGGCGGATGGTTTGAAGACGACAAAACCGACCAACCCGCACCAGACGCCATCGCAAAGCAAAGCCAACAGCTACAAAACAACAACAAAAGCATGACCTTCGCGCCAACCATCCACCTAACACCAACAGGCAACCCAAGTTACGACCAACAACTCAGCGACCAAGTGATAGAAAGACTCAAAGCCGAATTTGCACAGGGCATGATGGGCAATATGGACGTCGCCACAAGGGCCGATGGGAGCTTGACGGATAAGCGAACGAGTTAATGTCTAAGTTGCTTATGCCGCGATAAGCTGACCTACCGTTTTGGTAGATCAGGTCAGCTCTTTCTTAGTGGAAGGGAGCCCTGAAACAGGGCGCCCCTAAGTCTCTTGTGTCGTGGTAAATGGGGGTCGGTGAAATGCAGACCCCTATAAAGTCTTATAAGGCGCGCGTGCAGCCGTAAGGTATCAAGGGAGGGAACGAATCGTTCCTCCTTGAAACCATAGGCACAAGGAATAATGGGTAACATGGACGTAGCGGCTTGGGCGATGGGAGTTTGGAGGAAAGGAGGGAGAGTTAGGTTTGATAGCTGTCATTGGTTTGTAAGGTTTTTCTGGTGTTGAAGAGGTAAGAGTTTTAAGATTAGTAGATAAATTTCACGTATAAATACGTAACTTGATTTACAAGTTAGTGCTAGTGAAATATTTAAATATAATCATTTGAAAAGGAAGTTGAATTGAATAAATTTAAAGGCACCGCTGAAATAACTGATGAAGGTGTAAAGAAACACTTTAAAAACTTTGAACCAGCCAACGCTATTTTTGAGTATGTGTGGAATGGTTTTGATGCAAATGCTCAAAGTGTAGATATCAAAACTATATTCAATAATATGGATGGATTAGAGACTGTAGAGGTTTTTGATAATGGTGATGGTATTGATCTTAATAGCCTAAAGAATAGTTTTGAAAAGTTTAATGAGTCAACCAAAAAGAATAATGATGATAAGCATGGTTCCCATGGAAAGGGGCGTCTATCATTTCATCGGATGTGTACTTCAGCTAGTTGGTATACAAAAAAAGCTGACTATAATGCTAGGATAGATGTTAATACAAGAGCCATACGTGATTATGAAGGTGATTACTTATCAGATGATGAGCAGCATAAATCTTTAATAAAAATTGGCTCTGGGACTTGTGTTGTTCTTACGGATTTTACTGTAAATAAATTCCCTAATGATGATGTTTTAATGAATGTTCTTAGTAAGGAATTTGGTTGGTTTCTTGCTTTAAATGCTGATCGTAAAGTGACTCTTAATGGAAAGGAAATTTATATTCCAGAACACGATCTTCATGAAAAGAATGTAGCAATAAGTGGCATTGATTTTACTATAAAAGTGATTAGATGGAATGATAAGCCAAGCTCCGAAAAATCATATAATTATTTAGTCACTAGTTTAAATAGAGTTATCGAGAAAGGTTTAAGTAGATCAAATAATAAAGTTACTTTTTATACTAGTGCATTTGCTTTTTCTGATTGGTTAGATAATTATGATTCTGAAGCTTTGGAAATTGACCCTACATACTATGAATCAAAGAAAATAGTTAAAAAATTATTTCAAGAAATGACTGATTATCAACGTGTTATATATAAAGATTACCTTAGATCTTTTGTAAATGATGAGATAGATCGTTTTGATAAGGAAGGTTATTTTCCTACTTATAAAGGTTTGGATAGTAACTATGCAGGGTGGAGGAAAGAGAATACAAAAAAATTTGTTAAAGATATGTATCTTTCTGACCCGCAAATATTTAATAAGGTTAATCCGAAGACAACTAAAATTCTTATTAGGCTTTTAGATAAGATTTTAGTTTCTAATGAAAATGATACGCTTTTTGATGTTTTAGAAGGTGTATTAGATTTAAGTTCAGAAAACGTTAACCGTTTGGCAAATCAGCTTAAAAGTACAACATTAGAAAATATCGTTAGTACTATCGAGTCTTTACAAAGGCGACATCAAACGATTCATCAACTAAGAGATATAATGGATAATCGTTTTTCTGAGATACTTGAAACGCCAGATCTCCAAAAAATCATAGAAAATAATACTTGGTTATTTGGGCCTCAATACGCAACTCTGGGTGCAGAAGAAGATACATTTACTGTAATCTCAAAAAAACTCAGAGATGAGGTGAAAGAAATAGATAAAATATCTGAATCTGACATTGAAGAGGGGTTAAATGTTGAAGGTGTAAATCGACAGGTTGATTTATTTCTTGCTCGTAAAGTTCCTGCTTTTAATGGAGATGGACGTCAAATTTTTAAATGTATAATCATTGAGATTAAAAGGCCAAGCATATCTTTAAATAAAAAGCATCTGAGTCAGATAGATGATTATTGTGAAATAATTTCAAAACATCCTGCCTTTGGTAGTTCGAAAATGGTTTTTGAAATAATCTTAATAGGTAGAAAAATTTCGAAAGATGACTTTCAAATTAAACAAAGAATGAATGGTCTTAAAGATAAAGCTGAATTTGGTTTGGTTTCACATGATGATAAAATGAAGTGCTATGTTAAAGATTGGTACACAATATTTGATGAATTTGAGCTTTCAAATGATTACCTTCTAGAAACACTTAACACAAAGCTAGATAGTTTATCTGCTAAGAATACAAGTGATATGGTAAAGGAACTTCAAGGTTTCGATGCTAAAGATAGAATTATTAAACACTAAATAGGGCTTACATATTGATAGTTGATATTCCTAGTTCAGAAGACTTTGTTAGTGCTGGAAAAGCTCAGTTTGATTTTTCTTGGGATATAGCAATCTCATTTATAAAACTGTTTGATGGCGCTGGTGAATATTATGCAGATGTTAAGGAGGACGAACACGAATTCTGGGAATCAGCAAAGCAAAGAATTCAAACTGCTATAGCTATAGCTCAGCAAGGTGTTGAACTTATATTGAAAGGTAAGATAATTGAGATTAGTCCCTATTTACTTATATCTGGTTCCCCTTCAGATTGGCCAAAAAATAATACTACAATAGGTGTTAGTTTTTCTGAATTTCGGACGATTGATGCGCAAGATTTAATTAAGGTTTATAATCTTTTTTCAGAAGATCAGCTCAGTCAGGATTTCGTTGATAAATTTAATGTTCTAAGAAAACTTAGAAATCAAGTTATGCATACGGTAGACAATACATTAAAAATTTCTGCACTGGAGGTTGTTGTCAAAATACTTGAAATGCATGAAACATTATTTCCAAGTGAATACTGGGTTAATACAAGAAATGATTTTTTGATAGAATCTCCAGAATCATTACTATTCACATCAGAGGGAGTGGAAGCACAAGTAGCTTGGGAGTTTTATCTTGTTTTTTCATTGCTTACCCGCTCTCAGGTAACACAGTTTTTCGCAGTTGATAAACGCCAAAGAAATTATATTTGCCCTGAATGCGCTTATCAATGTGAAAAATTTAATGAAATTGAGCCAAAACACGCGCTTTTAAACCCTAATGCTCCAACCTCAACAGAGCTATATTGCTTTGTCTGTGGTACCAATTACGCCATAACGAGACAAGCTTGTAGTGATGTATCATGCAAAGGTAATGTAATTAGTGATGAATATCTTATGTGTTGTTCATGTGGCTTAGCACAGTAAAAGTATTACAAATTTTCATGGAATATTGACCCCGCCTGCATCCTGATCTAACATTGTTCTTGAGGCGTCGAAACCTCTTTGCACAAGTCGGAAAGCCCCAACCCCGTAAGCGTTGGTTTTTTTGTGTCTGCAATTTATGCAGTTACAAAGGCGCATTATTGCGTCGGGAGGGCGAGGAATAAAATACCCGCAAGGGAAATAACTCCGCCTGAACTTGTGCAGGTTTCGAACCTCCCGACACCCTTCTTCGAAAAAGGGTGAAATTCGAAATAAACACAAGGAGGCCAGACATGGCTACGGACATTATCTCAAGCAATGAAGCACCTGTTGTACAAATCATCAACAACCAAATCAGCACCACCTCGACTGACATTGCCAAGCATTTTGGTAAGCATCATAAGAACGTACTTCGTGAAATAGAAAGCCTTGAATGCAGCGCAGATTTTCATGCGCTCAATTTTGAGCCGATGATAATTGATGTGGAAGTTGGCAAGGGCGCAACTCGCCAAGAAAGAGCATATCGCATCACCCGCGACGGCTTCGTCTTCTTGGCCATGGGCTTCACCGGACCAAAGCCGCCCAATTCAAAGAAGCCTACATCAACGCCTTCAACCAAATGGAAAAACAGCTCAACGAGCAAAAACAACTTCCCGCCACCACAGACAACCTAGCACTAGCGGAAACCGACAAGTACCAACTGCTCAACAACATCGTCAAATCCATGCAGATACAAAGCGACCCCGTCGTCATTCCATCAAAAGAACTCATCGACCTAATACAAGCCGTCCGCATGTACCAACAACAAGTAGCACGACTACAAACACCCGACTGGGTAAACGACAACATCACCCGCGTCAAAGACTTCGCCCAACGCAACTTTGTAGACTTCTAAGCGACAAGCAACTAAAGCCCCGATGTGGGCTTTAGTTGTTGTTTTTCATGGGGTAAAGGGATAGGTTTAGATCAATTATAATCATCTATTTAAAACGGAAATGTGTAATCCTAGTCTTTATATTTCACGGAGGTACAGATAATGGCTATTAATCAAGTGGAGCGTGCGTTCCGAGCTTGGCCAGTATTGATTCAGGTGGCTAGAAATCGAAAAACCATCACATATGGAGAGCTTGGAGCTGCTATAGATGTTCATCATAGGGCTGTTCGTTATGTGTTGTCAGTAATTCAAGATTACTGTCTTGAAGAAAAGCTACCACCATTAACTATTCTCGTAGTTAATAGTTCTGGTCTACCAGGAACTGGTTTTATTGCACATAACCTAAATAATTTCCAACAAGGGCTTGAAGAAGTCTGGTCGAAAGATTGGCTATCTATTACAAACCCATTTGAATTTTCTCAATTCGGGAATTCTTATGAATCACTAATCTCGTCTTTATTGCAAGAACCTGAATCATCCGAGGAAATATACAGACTTGTAAAGTCTCGTGGTATAAAACAGCAAATATTTCGTGACGCACTTCGCAAAGCATATAAGCACGAATGCGCATTTACTGGGCTTTCTTTTCTCTGTGGCCTAGAAGCTTGCCATATTGTTCCTTGGCATGCGGCATCTGACTCTGAGCGTTTAGATGTAAGGAATGGCATTCTACTGAATAGCTTTCATCATAAACTGTTTGATCAAGGATTTATTACTATTTCAACAAACCATGAAATAGTATTTTATGATTCAAGACAGGAGGATGGAGCATATTCAGAGCTTGATAGTGCTCTTACTTCGAAACTTCACGGTCAAAAAATGCGCTTACCATTCAGACTAAACCAACGTCCTTTACCAGAATACATATCTCGTCATCACGATATACTTGGTTGGGAACTTTAAGTTTGGGGTCAGGTGAATAAAAAGAATAGCTTTTCATTTAACCCAAACAGACTAAATTAATATATGAAGTTCAAATTATGAAATTACAGATTCATTACGACAATAAATTCTCCACGGAAGAGCTCGATAAGCTGAATAGCTTTGAGCCGGTTCTTAGAGAGAATTGGATAGAAAAGTCAAATAGTACATCTTCATTAATATGGGAGATTGTTATAGAGGCTAAAGAACCTAGAATTTATGCCTTACTCAAGGCACAGTCAAATAATAAGCAAATCTATAAAGCGACTTGCGCATCAATTCTAAATATGAGTTCAGAGTCATTTGAGAATGAGTTTGTCGAAGCTGCGATTAATTTTACGGTCAGATGAAAACTATAATAGATTAATTTTTCATCTGACCCGAAATAGCTAAAATCTTTTAGTATCAATGAATCTTTAAACGCTCATAAGCACGATCAAACTACTAGGTACAAAATGAAATCAAGAGGCTACATTAGTAATGAGTTAGTTCATTGGACTGGAAGAAACCAGTCTGCCGATAGTGCATTCTCTGCATTGAAAGCTATTTGTGAAGAAAAAATTTTACGCCTTACCTATTGCCCTAATTATGTAAATAGTGAATACAATCCAAAATCAGCCATGGTGTGTTTCACTGACATACCACTTAATAAAGGCAAGGAGCATTGTTCAAAATTTGGGAAATTCGGAGTGGGTTTCAATAAGAAAAAGATGATTGGCTATGGAGCCAATCCAGTGTTTTATACAACGGGGGTTCACTTCAAAAGAATAAAGCAAATTAGTAATTTGTTGGCTCGAATGGAAAATTTAGAAAAAGATCGTGAATGGAAGGAGCCATGTGAGCCATATGATTTTACTGAAGATGAAACTGCTGCCTTTCAGGAGGTAACTGACTTTTTACAAGAATATTCATATAAAAATCAAGATGACTTAGATTATGTAACATATTATCAACGTGAGTGGCGAATCACATTTAGATCATTGCCATATGCAGGTGATAAAGAACATGAGATTGGAATGAGTTGCCATTACATTAAAAATCATAATACGTATAGTATTTTTAAGTTTGATGAAGGTGATATTGAATACTTAATTGTTCCAATCAGATATTGGTGGCGTACAAGAAAACTTGCCAAACAACTAAATTGCGTATTAAAGATATATGAATTCAGCGTTCGAAACTGTATAAAATATGCACTTTAACAGTAATAATCACCATTCCTTCGTTGATTTTATGTTTAATTCAATAATTTAAGGTTTTATAAATTTAAAAGGAATTAATTAATATGTCTGGTCAGAATCATCATTATCTTCCTCGAGGAATTCTAAAAAAATTTGGGGTTGGAAAAAAAAGGAACAAGTTTTTTTTATAAATAAAGATAAAACTTTAAAACCTATAAAAACAAATTTGAAAAACGTTGCTTGCATTAATCATTTCTATAAGTTTGAAGATGGTTCTGGTTCTCTTGAAGAAAAATTTTTTAGTGTGATAGATGATAAAGCTCCGAAAGTAATTAAAAAAATTATTTCTAAGGAGTATGATTCAAAATTAAATGATGAAGATAAAATTAACTTAATTAAATATATTTCTTCTCAAATAATTAGAGTTCCATTTCATTTTGAGAGCATTGAAATTTTCGATTCTGCTTTTAAAAAACAAATAACTGATGGAGTTAGCTTATTTGAAGAAGGCGTTAAGTCAAAGTTTCTTCATTCAATAATAGAAAGTACGAAACAATATACAGATATTTTATGTAAGTTATCCATGAAAGTTTTAAAAAATAGCAGTTGTGAGTTCGTTATTGGTGATAACCCTGTTATGGTCTTCGAGCACAACAATAATGTAGTTTCAAATGGTGAAAGTGCTGCTTCCATAAATGGTAAAATATTCATGATGCCACTGTCGCCAAATGACATGTTGATTTACTTTGATCCATTATTTGAAAATGAAATTTCAGCCTATATGAAAGTTAGTAATTATGTTCAATTCTCTCAGTCATCACAGCTTGTGTTTGGCAGAAATGCAGAATTATTAGAGCTTAAACTGAAAGAGTACTATAGTTATTCATATGATTTTATACGTAATACTTCACCTGATTTATTGTTAGAAAGTAAAGTGAAACGAGGAGATCCAATATCTATATGTAAACCACAGTACGTTTTTGAGGGTCAGGCTTTAGAAGTGTTGAAAGAGTTTGCTAACAGAAAATTAACCTAGCGTTATAAGGTGGATTCCTATTTCTTTAATTTAGGAGCAGTTTTTAAATAACTATTAACCTCTCAAACCCCAAAACAACACCCCCAAGCCCATCCCTCGATGGGCTTTTTCGTTTCTGTTCTTCCATTTTTATCTAAGGAGTAATCATGCGTCAGATGATGTCGCTCGGTGGTTTTGTGTTTTCGCTCAGCGAAGGCACGCCATACGAGGGTTTGCAGCGCACTAGCGACGGCGGTTGGGTCGCGGTGGCGCGATACGGTCAAAAGCCCATGAGCCAAAACACGGGCCAACAGTTGGAAAACATCACGGTCACAGGGACGTGGTTTCAAGGCGATGGCATGGCGAATCTCAACGCTTTACGCGCCTTACAAAACCAGCGAGCGCCGTTGGTGCTGGCTGATGGCTACGGCAATAACTTAGGCCAATGGACGATCAAACGCTTGCAAGAGAAGCAAGACAAGATCATCGACGACGGCACCGCCTTCGTCCTCGCCTTCACCCTAGAGCTAGAAGAGTACGCCAATGACAACCATCCGTAGCCGCGACGGCGACACCATTTCCAACATTCTGTGGATCGCCCTAAAACGCAACGACAACCCAACCACCGCCCAACAAGCCTGTCAAGACGACCTCATCAAAAGCCAACGCCAAGGCTCCAGCGTCACACTCGACGCTCTTCTTGGCTAGATACGGGCAACCAAACTCGTCGCAGAAGGCATCCTCACCCTAAACGACACCTTCCCACCCGAAATGAAAGGCAACTGGTCCATCGACAAAGTCACCGCCCGAGGCGACAGCAAAGCAGGGTACAGGTGTTCTGTAGTGGCGAGTGAGGTGGTTTAAGTGTTTATGGTGCCATTATGGCAACACATTGACATTGAATTATGGGTGGCGTCATAATGGCACCAAGCAGTATTTTTCTGCTTTACAAGGAAAATACAAAAATTTGACTGAATTATATGTTGGTCAAGGAGAAAGCGATGACTATATCTCATGTACAAGAAAATGTGCGGCTCGTTGCCAGAGCGCCAAAAGAGGTTCAAGAGATCATTATTCATGCGGCGGAATTATCCGGTGCTTCAATGTCTCAGTTTATGATTGACGCCGCCTTAGATAAGGCGAGACAAGTGGTAGAGCGCAATAGACTATTAAAATTGTCGATGGAAGGAGCGGATCGATTTTTTGATGCATTAGACAATCCGCCAGAGATTCAACATCTTGATGATGCTTACAAAGCGCTAAAGGATTATGAAAATGGCTCTGTCACCTTTGAAAGAAAGCCATAATCGAAAACGCTTTGATTGTGGCAATGAGCGAATTAACAAATTTCTAAAAGAGTCTGCGAACAATGCGGCAAAACGAAACCTATCTAGGGCGTTTGTTCTGGAAGGGAACGATGAAACAGACATTGCGGGCTTCTACTCGCTCAGTAATATTGAGGTCAAAGTTCCTGTTCCTCATAAACTGTACAAGAAATACCCTAACCCATTGCCAGGCGTGACGTTAGCCAGGATGGGCGTGGATGAAGGTTACCAAGGGCAGGGCATCGCCAAAATCATGGTAATCGATGCAATGCGGCGAACTTTGCTAATAAACGAGAATATGGGAGTTGTTGGATTATTTGTAGATGCCAAAGACGATGATCTCGTTAAATTTTACCAGAATCGCGGCTTCATTTTCCTTCAAAGGGAAGAACATACCTCCAAACTTTGGGTGCCAATCGACTCCATTGTAAAATTCTTCAAAGATCGAAAATAACCGAATTTGGGGAAGGCAATCGAGATGGTATTTGGTCTATTACCGTGAACGGGAATTGGCGTATTACTTTCGAATTTATTGATGGTAATGCTTACATTCTCAACTATGAGGATTATCACTAATGAATATGCACAACCCGCCGCACCCAGGCGAATTTATTTACGATGTTTATCTTGAGCCAGCGGGTTTGAGTTGCCGCTTTTTAGCCAAGCAATTGGATGTCGCATCGTCCACGTTAAGTCGTGTACTGAAAGGGCAGAGCGCTGTCTCACCTGAAATGGCATTGCGTTTATCTAAAGCGCTTGGTAGAACACCAGAGAGTTGGCTGGCCATGCAAGATGCCTACGATCTTTGGAAAGCCAAACAGTATCTAAATTTAACGAATGTTCATCCCGTTAATTTTGCATCGGCCTAGACCAAGCCGTCCGCATGTACCAAACCGCCCAACGTAGCTTCACAGACTTCTAATTGATAGATCGTGTTTACTGGTTAAATTAACGCCCTTAATTTTGAGCTGGTTGAATGTAAGGACAGAAAAGGGGAGTTTCACGCTTTTGATCGCATTATCGGCGGTATGTACTAGGATTAGATTTCTCTTCTAAAGGCTTCGGCTTCGCGGCCAATCAGTTCCATCAAAGGCATGTCTTCTTGTTTCTCGTGGGCTGGCGGATCAAGAATAGCAATCAGTAGATAATGATTTTCATCGAAATAGCCAGGGCAATAGATAAGACACTTGTCGCTTGTACGTGCTTGCTGATTACGGATTTGGTGAAGTGAATAGGTAGGTGGGCTAGGTGTATGTGCCAGACATTCTCTTCTCTGCAAATCGTGGGGCGGTTATTGTCACCGTCTCTGCCAAAATGAAGGGGCGGAATGCCTGTTGCTTTATACAGGGCAAAGTCTTTGGCTAAGTCGCTTATATCTGGGTGATAAGTAAGGAAAGAGCTAACACTGACTTGTATTTGAGAGGACATTTATTAGATAACGCGAACCCAGCCAGGCGTTGTTTTGTCTTTTGTGGCGGCTTTAAGACCTTCGCGTGATGCTTTTTCAAGCCCAGCAATATCATAATGCTTCATTTCTTTAGCATCTTTGCTAGCTTGCTTAGTCTTGTTGTGACGAGATAAAGACATCGGAGTGGATGGCTTATACTCTGCTACGGTATTCATGGTTTCACCTAAAAATGTAAAATTATATTACAGCCGTATTTATAGATAAGTTTGACGAGATCGTCAAACTTATAACGTGATCAAATGTTAACCAAATAATGATTTTCTGAGTGAATGCGTGATCACTGACTTGTTTGTAAGGCTCTTCTTAACTCATCCTGAAGCGCTTCTAAACGCTCTGCTACGATGTGCTGATTGGCTTCAGGTATCGCTGAAATATCAGCAAGGGAAATACATTCTAGTTCGGTGAGAAGTGGCTGTCAGTTTTCTCAGGTGGTTTTGGAATGTAATATCCTGATGCGAGCCAATTGTCAGCTTAAGAAATGAGTATGCATTTGTGTCAGTGTTTTTCTTCCCAATTTCATTTTTCCTAAAACAAACACCTAATATCCAGTAAATATGCAAACTGGCCGTTTGGGGTTTCATCCTTGTCTCATGTCCTTATAGTGGTAATTAAGACTCTAAAGCGATACGTGTTTGTTTATGCTTTTCGCTGTTTAAAACGTTAAAAGGAGGCAAGTTATGAGTAAAACTCTTGTTATAGGTGCGAGTGGTCAAATTGGCCAATTGATAACCAAGACACTTGTTGAGACGGAAGAGGATGCCCGTGCTTTGGTACGAGACAAATCTAAGTTGGATGATTTAAAAGACAGTGATCTAGAAATTGTCGAAGCAGATTTAGAAGGTGACTTTAGTCAGGCTTTTGATGGTATTGATAATGTGATTTTTGTTGCTGGCTCTGGTGGTTCAACAGGTGCTGATAAAACCTTGTTGATTGATTTATGGGCAGCTAAGAAAGCCGTGGATTATGCAAAAGCAGCCAATGTTAAGCAGTTTATTATGGTCAGCAGTATTGGTGCTGATGATCCTGAGGCAATAGAGTCAGATATCAAGCCTTATTTGGTTGCTAAGCATATGGCAGATCAATATTTGATGGCGTCAGGTGTGCCTTTTACTATTGTTCGTCCTGGCCCTTTAACGAATGATGAAGGCCAAGGAAAAATCACTATAAAAAGACCAAATAGCAGAGAGGAAATGGCGATTCCGCGAGCAGATGTTGCTAAATCGGTTTTATTTATCCTAAGCAAGGATGACTTGAATGGTAAGATATTCGAGCTGTTTGGTGGTACTTATGATGTTGATAATGTTCTTGTCTAACAGTGTGGGTTTATTCGAATAGCCAAAAGGGCCCTAATGTAACGTGATCCCGAATAGTTGGTAAGACTGCATTGGGGCTCTTTTGTATTTGTTGCTTTTATGTGGTTTTTGTTGAGAGTTTAAGCTTCTTGGCAAAACTTTCTAAGTGGGTTGGTTTTCTTTGACCTGCTCACTGTAAGTTTCCAGTAGTTTTTCTGCTTGAATACGTTTGTAAATTTCTTCTCGATGAACGCTTATTTTTTGCGGGGCTTTGATGCCGATGCGAACTTGAGTCCCTTGTACCCCCAATACGGTAACTTCCGTGTCATCGCCGATATTAATGGTTTCACCGGGGTGTCGAGTAATGACTAGCATAATTCCTATCCTTTGGTTGTTGTCGACACTTTTAAAATACAATTTATGTTGTTAATGTGTCAACAGCTTAAGGTGCTTTTCTTGTTTAATAGGCCAAACGTTACGTTAGTATGAAGCAGGGGGGTTGTAAATGGTCTAAAACAAGATTCGGGCTTGGGTGACAACACCTATGACTGTTAGGTCATTGGGGACTTCAATTGGTCTATAGTTCGGGTTGAGTGGTGTTAGATAAGTTCGGCCAGCGTCGATGACTAATTTTTTAAATGTCACGTCTTTGCTGTCTGCTACTTTTGCGATGATCAAATCACCATTCTTGGCTGTTAAGCTAGGTTCAACCAGAATTAGGTAACCTTCGGGAACGCTTGCGCCAGAAGGTGACATCATACTGTCTCCTATGACATTTAGCCAAAATGCTGATTTCGATGTGGATTCTGGTGTTTCTATCCAGTCAAATTTTCTTTCGTCTAATTCAGCAATATTCGGCCATTGAGCTGCTTGTTGCGTTGTAATTATAGGTCTTAAATTAGTTTTTAAGGATTGTGAAGAGCTGTTGTTATTGGTGTAGCTAGAAGCACTTTCTCTTACTTCACTGGCTGTTCCCAGTAATAACCATTCTGCATCACAATGTAATGCCTTGGCTAAATTGAGTAGCCTACGTGGATTTTGTGTTCTGCCGTCTTCAATTTTTTGCAGCGACTGTTGGGATATGCCAACGAGCTTCGCTAACTCGGCTTGGGTCAGTCTTAGGTCTGTTCTTTTTTGTTTAACGCGTTCTGCAATAGTCATAAGCGAATAATTACAACTTTATCTGTATTTGACAAACAATAAAAACTGTCATCAAATACAGTAAAGGTTGTTAAGGAGGTTATATGTCAGCCATTGCAAAAGCAGTCGAAATTGTAGGAAGCCAAACTGCACTCGCGCAAATTTTAGGAGTTAAACAAGCGCATGTCTGGAATTGGTTACATATCCATAAGCGTTCACCTGCGAAATACATACGGCGTATCTCGTTGGCGACGGCAGGGGAGGTCAGTGAAAGTGATTTGCTTAGGGATCATGAGCTCTAGTTTGATGTTTGTTATAGGAGATTAATCTCTCGTCTTTACAAAAATTTGCTAGTTTATTCGCGTGCTTTAAAACATACTGTACGAATATACAGTTTGGGTGTTTTTACTATGCGCGTTTCTTATCTTGGTACTTCTGAGTCGGCTGCTTTCATTGCGGCAAACAGTGTTCGAATTCCACTTTATTCTGAGCCAGTGAAACCTTCGGATCTCAGTAAGCAGCCTGAAGACAAGTCTGTGGATCTGAATGCTTTGTGTATTCCTAATCCTACAGCAACTTTTTTTGTGCGTGCTCAAGGTGAGCCGATGGAAAGAGAAGATATTCAAACAGGTGATGTACTGGTTGTGGACCGATCATTAACTGCGCGTCATGGAGACATTGTGATTGCATTTGAACATGGAAAGATGGCGGTAATGACGTTGGAACTAAAACCAGACGTGCTGCTTCGTCCTAAGAACAAAGCTTACGCTGCAAAAAAAGTTACGCCAGTTGTTGAAAATGAAGTATCTAGTTTAGAAGTATTTGGTGTTGTAACGAGTGTGGTGCGTCAATTAGAGCGTGGTGAATAACTTCGTTTTTGATAGCTCTATCTATTAGTTCTACTTCTAATAGTTCTATGTCTAGTAGTTCTATGCCTAATAGATAATGTTAGTTAATAAAAAACGCCTTTCACTACTTAATAATGAAAGGCGTCGTGGCCATCCGGCCTAGTGTTTTACCGTCACCTTAGAGCCATCTAAGGTGACGGTCTGGTCATCCGTCGCTCGGTTGTTCTCCTGGTGGTATTTGAGCTTTTCCTTTCAGATCACTTTCTAAGTCTTTGTTACCAGCTAATGGACGAATGTGTCCGTTATCGCGGTAGAAACCAATATCTTTTAAGTAATGGTCATCAAGCTGACGAAACAATTGATTGGTGCGACGAGCTTCAAAATATTCTTTAGCGGCGTTGAATAGGGCGATGATACTCATAAGTTTTCTCCAAAATAATAGTTTTGGCGGAACTTACGGGGTGATTTCTTACAGAGGTGACCGCGTAAATTCCGCGGTCAATGGTGTATTACACAGGCATTGAACGCGTGGACAAAGTTTTACGTACTCGATTATTAATGCGAATAGCCATAGGGGAAGTAGAATGATTTAGCGTATATGTAGTCATCTTGCTTCTCCTTAACTTTGTGTTCTATTGGTTGCGTTATGCATTGTGTAATTTTTGCTCTTTTTAGAGCTTTTTTATTGAGCCTTTTTTTGTGACTTATGTCAATCATTTATATTGATATATCTTTTATTTTTTTTACATTACCAATGCCTTCATGATGTGAAAAAAACAGTTTGTTTGTAGCGGTATTGTCGGTGTTTTTTGCTGTACAATTCGTCGCGATTTTCTTGTCCTTTTTTGTAGTTAATAATGTAGTAAGTGACCCCATGGCGACGAAAGCAACAATTTATAAAGCATCGGTTCAAGTGTCCGATATGGATCGAAACCATTACCAAAGTTATGAATTGACATTGGCATTACATCCTTCTGAAACTGAAGAACGCATGATGGTGCGTTTAGCGGCGTTTGCTTTATTGGCTGACGAGAAAGAAGGCGGCGAGCAATTAAGTTTCAGCAAAGGCATTAGTACCGAAGACGAACCAGATCTTTGGCAGAAAAATTACTCTGACGAAATTTTGCTTTGGGTAGAATTGGGTCAGCCTGACGAGAAGCGTTTACGCAAAGCTTGTGGTCGAGCTCAGAAAGTGATCGTCGTTAATTACAACGATAAGTCCGATATTTGGTGGGAACAAAACAAAGGCAAAAATAGTCGTTTTGATAACATGCGAGTCTTGCAGTTCCGCGAATCTCAAGTTGAGGCGTTGGCGAAGATCTGTACTCGATCTATGCAATTGAACGTCACTATTCAAGATGGCGAAATGTGGATCTCTGGTGAGCTAGGCGAATGCGCAATGACGCCAATGTGGCGAGGCGAGCAATAAGCTCACCTCGTTTCGGTCGATTGATTTGCTTTTTTAGCTAGGCTTTATGCAAAGTACGTTGAAACAAAGCCACCGCTTTGTTGTAGCATTCTAAGGCGAGAGCTGGATCGTAACGATCGCCTCCGTCGCGCATGAAAGCATGCTGGCCGTTGAATTCATGCCAAGTGAATAGGCGGTCAGTATCGATCAATTGCTGATAAATCTTCTGACGTCCTTCTGTTGATACATGGGGATCTTGTTTGCCCCATACCATCGTCAATTCCCCTTGAATTTCTTTCGTGCGAGTAAAAGAATCATTGCCTTCGTCGCAAGGAATGGTATTCGAATGAATGTCAGTAGCGTACAAGCAGAAAGATGCTTGAATACGAGGGTTTAAGGCTGCACGATAAGCCAAATGACCGCCCAAGCAAACGCCCATGGAACCAAATTGACCAGTGCAATAATCTTGCTGTTCGAAATGTTCGAGCATAGCTACAGTATCGCTGTCATGAGCTTCTAGTGTTTTAGTGAATTTATCTGCGTTGCCTTTGTCTTTGCCTTCATCGTCATAGCCTAATACTGTGCCGATTGGGTTAAGTTCATGAAACACTTCTGGCACAATAACCACAAAACCATGGCCCGCCATAATGGCGGCAGAGCGTGCAATCGGTGCGGTTTGTTGGAAAATTTCAGAATAAAAAAAGATACAAGGAAAGCGCCCTTCGGCCTGAGGACGATAAACGGTGCAGCGCATAGTGCCTGTTGGCGTGTTAATATCTTGATCGTGACGTTGAATGATCATGGTTTTCCTTAAAGTGATTTGTAATTTTCCTACATGATATTCGACCCAATCATGATGAGCCAGCCACAAAGCTCTCAAATAGACCCAAAAGTTCCCAAATATAGACAAAAGCCAAATTTAACCAACGAGTAGAAAGAACCCGTGCGAATTTTATTGATCAGTGCCTACGAAGCCAGCAGCCATAAAGCTTGGGCAAATACCTTGATGAATGGTTTAAGTCAGCATGATTGGAGTTATTTGTCTTTGCCTGCTCGGCATTTTGCATGGCGGATTCGTGGTAATGCCATGAGTTTTGCTTTTGACCCGAAATTTAAGCCGATACTGGAAAAGCCTTATGACTTGGTTATTGCCACGTCAATGACGGATTGTGTTGGTCTAAAAGCCTTTTGCCCTGATTTGCAAAACCTACCTTGGTTGCTGTATTTCCATGAAAACCAATTTGCCTATCCTGCGAGTGATAAACAGCAAGGTCTTATCGAAATGCAAATGGTTACTTTGTACAGTGCCTTGGCGGCTGATTTGTGTGTATTTAACAGCCAATTTAACAAAGCCTCGTTCTTTGCTGGTGCTCGCGCCTTGTTAAAAAAACTGCCTGATTATGTCTCACCAGATTGGTTAAATGGCGCTGAAGCAAAATCTCAAGTTCTTCCTGTACCTTTGGATATGCTTGTTTCTGTGGCGGCTTTGGTTTCGGCAGAAGAAAGCACGAACTCGAAATCACAACCAGGGCGAATAAAGTTAGTTTGGTCGGCACGTTGGGAATTCGACAAAGGGCCAGATCGACTGCTGGCTATTTTAGAAGAATTAGAACATCGCAAACTAGATTACGAAATTGCCATTTTAGGCGAGCAATTTCGTTCCACGCCAAAAGAATTTAATCAGATTCAAGCCCAATTTTCCCATCGTATTAGCCAGTTCGGTTTCGCACCAAGTCGAGCGGATTATCTGCGCTTTCTTTCATCATCAGACATTGTGCTCTCTACCGCTTTACATGAATTCCAAGGTCTTGCGGTACTAGAGGCGGTTACTCTTGGTTGTGTGCCAGTGTTACCAAATCGGCAGGTTTACCCAGAGCTGTTCGGCAAATATCAGAACGGGAAGCACCACAACGAAAAGGACCGGAACGAAAAACAATACCTTTATCAAAGTGATCTAAACAACATACCGCAAGAAGCAAAGAACGCAGTGGATTTGATTCAATATATTGTTGCAAATGATGTAAAAGCCCCGGATGTGAGCCAGTATCAAGCTAAAAATTTACTGGTGAAGTATGACGAACTGGTTGAAAAGAAGGGTAGTTCAACTTGTCTATAAGAGTTCTGATATGGCGTTAGGATAAAGCTATATTGGTTGCGCAATTTTCATGCTATGTATAGACAACCTTTCTTTGGTTACTCTTATTCAAATTTCTTTTTCCTATAAGTATGCCTATCTATTTTGGATTGATATGATTCAAAATAGCGCATAAGTCTTTATGTTGCGCTTATTCTGTGCGATATTTGCTCTGTTAGCGTTGAAAAATAAAAACAAACTTATCTTAATCTCAAGTGAATAGGCTTTATTGCGATATTTTAATATGTATATACATGTTGGTATGTATGTTGCTATTTATCTTGTGATTAATAACGTTCTCATAGGAAGTCCTCATATGAATGCTACAGATTCAAAGTCCGGAGTTGTGTCTCCGTTGTCTCTTCTTAAACTCATTGCTTATAGTTGTATTGGTATTTTTGTTTTTTTCATTCCGATCAGTATTGGTGGAAAAGAAACGATCCCGCTTGATCATATTGTGTCGTGGCTTAGAAATGATTACGGTCAAATGGCCGAGGTTTACGCTATTTTGGTAGTCTTAGCCGGTGGTGCTTATCCTTTTATTTCGGGTAACTGGCGTACAAGTAAAACTCAAACCGTATTGTCTATTTTTAAAGTGTTGGGTGTTGTTACTGCTGTAATGGCATTTTTCTCTGTTGGCCCAGCCTTCTTATTCGAGAAAGACATGCTGCCTTTCTTGTTCAGTAAGTTGGTTGTACCTGTTGGTTTGATCGTGCCTATTGGTGCGGTATTCCTCGCATTTTTGATTGGTTACGGGCTGCTTGAATTTGCAGGTGTGCTTTTACAGCCGATTATGAAGCCGTTGTTTAAGACGCCGGGTAAGTCTGCGATTGATGCGGTTGCATCGTTTGTAGGCAGTTATTCTATTGGTTTATTGATTACCAACCGAGTTTATAAGTCTG
The DNA here is from genome assembly GCF_002792415.1 of Marinomonas sp. BSi20584. Lineage (NCBI taxonomy): Bacteria > Pseudomonadati > Pseudomonadota > Gammaproteobacteria > Oceanospirillales > Oceanospirillaceae > Marinomonas > Marinomonas sp. BSi20584. Next base: position 18,682 of record NZ_KZ454888.1, on the reverse strand, counting down.
GTCAATATTCCGCGAAAGAAGCGGCGATTATTGCTACTGGCTTTTCCACTGTGTCTGCGACTTTCATGGTGATTGTGGCGAAAACATTGGGTTTGATGGATGTTTGGAACGTATTTTTCTGGGCAACCTTGTTGATTACCTTTGTGGTAACGGCAATCACTGTACGACTTTTCCCGCTTAGCAAAATGGATGACACAGCAGAAAGTCGTGAAGTGGAAAAATTCCAGCATTCTCGTTTCAAACAGGCTGCCTTAGAAGGGCTTGAAGTTGCGAGCAATGCAAATCCACTTGCTCGTAATATCCTGCAAAACATCAAAGAAGGCATGTTAATGGCAATGAGTATTTTGCCTTCTATCATGTCTGTTGGTTTGTGTGGTTTGTTATTGGCGAAATACACACCAGTGTTTGAATGGATTGGTTACCTGTTTTACCCATTCGCGTGGATCGCACAATTGCCTGATCCAATGATGGTTGCTACCGCGTCGGCTACTGGTTTGGCGGAAATGTTCTTGCCAGCTTTGATCGCGGCGAAAAGCGTATTTGTTGTTAAGTTTGTGGTTGGCGTGGTGTCGATCTCATCCATACTTTTCTTCTCTGCGTCGATTCCTTGTATTTTGTCGACCGAGATTCCGTTGAACATTAAGCAAATGCTGATTGTTTGGTATCAGCGAGTCGCTTTGACAATTCTGCTAGCCTCGCCAGTGGCGTTTTGGGCGGAGCAATTTATTAAGTAAATACTTAACTAAAAAAAGCGAAATAAAACACGCTGAATTGACGGCATTTCATCAATTTGGTGTGTTTTATTCTTTCTTGCAAAATGTCGAATTTCTTCAATTAATACAGGCCTGCAGTCGTTAGGATTGAGCTTCAAATTTATTCTTTGGAGGTCTCATTATGTCAAAACGCATTAATTATTATGCTGTTGCACCACAAGCGTTTGAGCTTTTGCTTAAGCAAGAAGAAGTCTTAGGTCAGCAATTTGCACAGATACCAAGCCTAGGTAAGACTATCTTGGAGCTAGTGAAGCTTCGCGTATCACAGATTAACCAATGTGCCTTTTGTTTGGATATGCATAGCACGCAAGCATTAGAAATGGGCGAGACGTATGAACGAATGATTGCTTTGAGTGCATGGCAAGATTCTCCATTATTTTCAGATCAAGAACGTCAAGCCTTGGCTTGGGCGGAGCATCTTGTTGCAGGTCATTCAGTTGATGATGCTCATTACGAAGAAATGCTAGCCAATTTTGGGGAATCTGGATTAACCTATTTAACCATTGCTATAAATGCTATTTCTAGTTGGAATCGAATTGTAAAAGTCTTTAAACCTGAGGTTGGTAGTTTTCGCTAAATAAGCTGTTTCTGCTTACCAGTAAGTTAGAGGATTAACATGTCATCGCCCTTGTTGTTTGATATCCATTTTCCTCAAGGGCATCTTGCTTTGTGGTTGCAAGCTATCTGGTCGGCACAGGTTCCAATAAATCAGCAAGGTGTGACTCGCCGTTTGGTTGCGGATGCCGGTAGTGGCATCTTGTTTAATCTTGGAGTGCCAGTGCTGATCGATCAGCAAGAATTCCAAGATCAGGTGATGTTCCAAGCAACTAATCAACGTGCTCATCTCATTCATTTATCATCTGGAACAGATCTAATTGGGGTGCGTTTTCAGCCCGGAATGGGGCGCTTATTTCAGACAAAATTGGCAAAACAAGAAGACACGACTGGTCCACTGCAAACGTCTGAATTTATTCAATCTTTATTGGTGCAATTAAAAGACTGTTTGAATGCTCAAAAGCGTATAGATTTATTGGATAAGGCTTTTTACCAAAGGGTTTCTAGTATGATCGATATCCATGATCCTGTGCGGAAAGCCGTAGAGTTGTTACAACAATCTTCCCGAGTTGATTTGTTAGATGTGCTTCCACTTAGCCAGCGCCAAATGGAGCGCCAGTTTCAGCACCGCTTGAGTATGTCGCCAAAATACTTCCAACGATTGAGAAGAGTGCGGGCTGTTTTGCTGGCTTTAAAAGAAGGGAAAAATCACACCCGACTAGCGGAGCTTGCTATCGAATACGGTTTTTCTGATCAAGCTCATATGACGCGTGAATGCCAGTTAATCGCAGGGATTACGCCAAAGCGTTATATTAATCGTAAGCTATTACCGTAAGTAGTTTGTTTTTGATGGTGTCAGTCGTTAAGTTTATTTATCATTTGCAAATGATTTCAAAACTCCAATATAAATCCATCTATATCCCTGTGCTTTTGATGCTCTGGTTTGGTTTGTTCATTGACAGCCAGTCATTAGCTGAGCAGGTTCATTACAGTCAATGGATCACCAATGGTTTAGTACTGTTGTGCTTTGCTTGGGTGTATTTACGCGTGACCAGTAAAATCAAAAAGCTGATGTTATATGGTGTTGTCTTGGCCTTATTTGGTGAGGTAGTGTTTTCCCTTCTTTTGGGTATGTACGAATATCGTTTAGAAAACGTGCCGCTTTATGTACCTCTTGGTCACAGTCTTATTTATGCCGCCGTGTTTTATATTCAAAAAGAAAAAAGCATCCAACACAACAAAGCGCGGGTTGTTTCGATTTTGTATTGGGGAATGATCGTCTATTCAAGCCTTTGGTTGCTACTTGACCAAGATAGATTGGGCTTTCTTTGTATGCTTGGCGTTGTGCTGTTTTTGAAAAAAAAGCCGGGCAACGAGTTGTTCTTTCTCATCATGTTTTTCATGGTGGTGTATTTAGAATTGCTGGGAACCTATTATCAATGCTGGGCGTGGCCTGATACATGGTTTTCAACGGTTTCTTTCATCACCAGCAGTAATCCACCAAGTGGTATTAGTGTGTTTTATTTTGGGTTTGATATTGGTTGTTTGTGGATTTATAAAAAGCTGAATAGGCAAAAGTGGAGCCGGATGAAATCGCTTAGGCTGCTTAGAAACTCTTAGATAAAAGCTTATAAAAAACAAAACGAGCCACCATTTTCATAGTGGCTCGTTTTATTTATAGATCTGTTTAGTCTGAAAGCTTATAGATCAGCTTCAATGACAGCAACAAGCGCGTCATCTTTAGGCGTCACATCTGGCGAGAAACGAACCACTTTGCCATCTTTGGTGATAAGGAATTTTTCAAAGTTCCACACCACTTCTGGAGCTTTGGTCGCTTCGATTTTATGGCCGGCCAACATGGTAACCATGGCGTCACGATTCGGCGTAACCGGTGCTGCTTCAATCAGGCTTTTGTATAAAGGATGCTTGTCTTCACCAGTAACAACAATCTTGCTGAACATTGGGAAAGTCACATCGTAAGTTAGGCTGCAGAACTGTTGAATCTCTTCATCGCTACCAGGTTCTTGTCCCGCGAAATCGTTTGCAGGGAAACCAAGGATTTCTAAACCTTGCTCGTTGTATTTCTTGTACAAGGCTTCAAGGCCTTCGTACTGAGGCGTTAAACCACATTTAGACGCAACGTTAACAATCAAAACCGTTTTGCCTTGGTAAGTAGATAGGTCAACGCTTTCGCCTTGGATGTTTTTAACGCTGAGATTTAGTGGATGACTCATAAAAACTCCTTATCAATTTATATTCGATGCAAGGATCTTAGCGGTTTGTTGCTTAAACAATGCGGAAAGATTGCATAACCTTAGAGTAGATTTATTTTTAGCTTTTTAAGGGGCCGCCTTGATCTAACAGCAATTCGCGTAGTTTGCAGAACACCTCTGTAGATTGACGAACGCCGTCGTGTTCGTAGCTATTAGTCAGCCAAACTTGCGTGTTGGCAACTTGTTTCGCCGTTTTTAGTGACAGCTCACGAGGCACGTACATATCGTTGTGATACACCGCCGCGACCACAGGCACTTTGTTTTGTGCGAGCTTCTCCAGATCGTAAAGCAGCTTATAGTCTTGGTAATCCGCTAGGGAATTTGCAGCATCAGCAAAAGGACGTAACGAAGTAATTTGTTCAAACATCCATGGATAGATCATTTCGCCCGTTAACATCAAAGGCGAGTGTGACGCGTCAAATTCACTAAACTGATCTCGCAGCTGTTGTGCGGCCCAGCTAGTGCTTTCATTAGGTCGGCCATAAATGCTTTCATGGATGACGGCGAAAAGTGGCCCTTCATGGTAGCTGGTGTGGTTCATCACTTGTTCTAAAAATACATCACTGAGTTTGTTCTTGTCGCTGCCAGCAAAGGCTTCATCGACCAACCAATGCAGCTGATCAATCCCTGGTCCCATGCCCAGTAAAATACCGATGCTTTGGAATCGTTCTAAAGTAAGTTGGTCGCCATCAGGCAAAAGCACTTTCTCGTTTGTTAGGTATTGTGCGATCTTCGCCATGACCTTGGCGTCTTCTGGATAACAAGCATAATAGTCTTGGTTTTTTTCGATCACCCTCTGATAAGTTAGCTGGTAAACCTCTTGTGCCGATTCCTCTAAACCTGCCAATCCGCCCGTTATATAACACGCGGCTAGACCTTCAGGGGCTTGGGATAAATAAGTCAGAGTGATAAAGCCACCGTAGCTTTGTCCCAAAGTTTCAAATAAACGACCACCATAGACCGTTTTACGTAAGTGTTCGCAGTCGGCCACTATGCTGTCGGCACGGAATTTAAGTAGATAATCTCGGCCGTCCTCCGCAGACAATTTACTGATCAGGTTAGTATCAATTCGGCTGCTGCGACCAGTACCACGTTGATCGATTAAAATGACACGGTGCGTTTTTAAGGCTTCCGCCATCCATGACGGCGAACCTGGCATTGGGCGAGGGGATTTGCCGCCAGGACCACCCTGTAAAAAGAGTAACAAAGGCAGCTCATCTTCAGCGCGGTTTACGTCAACCACTTCACGAGCAAACAGCGTAATCATTGAACTGCTGTCAGGGTTTTCATTAAGACCCTTGTTAGAGCTCTTTTTAGGGCTCTTGTTAAAGGAACGCCAATCCAACGGAACCTCTAGTTCGTGATTGGTGATGAGCATTCCTTTCATTTTGTACTGTTGGCTGACTATGTTCATATTTCCCCGTTACCTTGGCATAGCGATTTAAATCATTTGCCACTTTAGCACTGTCAGACATTGTAGTTCGAATGCTTTTATCCATCAGGATTGATTATTAAGATGTTTTTGCGTCAGCTAAAAAATAACGCAGAACCTTTTACAGCATTGTTCCCCAGACTTGAAATTGTTATTTTTAGTAGCAATCTATTACTCTAAGCAAAATGATTAGATATGCTTATGGATAGACACGATCCATACTAGATTTACGATAAGATAGCGCTACGGAGTGCCTTTATATGAAAACACTAGATTTTTACTCAACAACAGAAATTGATGAATTGGCTTGGCCTGAAGAAAACTACGACTTAACAATTGATTCTTCGGCATTGCTATTTTTCACAGATTTTAAAAACAACAAACCTTTGGTCGTTGAATCCACAATACCTGTTCTCACTGCCAAAGAGTTGATGCAAAAAGAACACGTACGTTTGAAATTTGTTATCGATGAAAAGAAGCATTTTATTGGTGTGGTTAGCTCTGACGATATCATCGAGCGCAAAATAGTACAGAAAGTGTCTGAAGGCTTGGAGCGAGCTGAAATTGTTGTAGCTGATTTGATGACGGCTAAAAAGAACCTAAAAGCATTGGATTGGCAGGATATTTCTAAAGCCACCATTTCTGATGTAATTACCGCGCTTAAAAACAACGGTGAACGTCACTGTCTTGTTCTTGATCGTGAGAATCATGAGATTCGTGGTATTTTCTCTGCCAGTGATATTTCTCGTAGATTGCGCCTAAATATCGATATCCAAGAAAAAACCAGCTTCTCTAAAGTATTTACAGCCACACTTTAAAGTTCAAATAAGACTTTTTTGTCTGACACTTCCATAGCCCCTTATTGCTCGTTGTTCATAGGCAATAAGGGGCTATTTGGTTTAATGCAGTTCACTTAATCAACTTTTCGATAACATGGTCAAATACATTTACATGCAAAGCCATGCTGTCTCCTTCCTATGAAAACAGTTCTCTCAACATTGGCTCAGGGTTATTTAAGAAGGCTTTGGTAACTCCGTAATGTTCAGTGTCTTCGTATTTTACTGGGTAAATGCCTGTTTTATCGATTTGGTAAATTTTCGCTCCAGGATACGCCATAAGAATCGGTGAATGTGTTGCTATGATAAATTGAGACTGATTTTTTATCAGTTGATGCATTCGACTCAATACAGCGAGTTGTCTTGTTGGTGAAAGCGCGGCTTCCGGCTCGTCAAGGAGATAAAGCCCGTTTCCGCCAAAGCGTTTCAACATAAGTGCTAGAAAAGATTCGCCATGGGATTGCTGATGTAGTGACTTTCCGCCATAACTGTCTTTAATAAATGGCGCTGGTGCAGGGTCCTCATCTAATTCATCAATATTAGTGGCAACGTTATAGAAGCTTTCTGCTCTCAGAAAAAAGCCGTCCCGGTAGCGTTTAAAGGATTTCGAAAGGCGAAGGTAGCTATGTAGATCCGAATGAGTACTGCGTGTACCGAAGTTGAAGTTTTTTGTGCCGCCTTCTGCGTTGAATCCCAGACTGACCGCAATGGCTTCGAGTAAAGTGGATTTGCCGCTGCCATTTTCACCAACAAAGATAGTCACTGCTTTATCGAACTCAATAAAATCCAGTTCCTTTACCGCAGGGATAGAGAAAGGGTAAACGTCAAAAGAGTCGATTAAATCTCGTTTAAGTTCGATGGTTTTTAAATATGGCAGCGGTTCCATGCTCATTACTCTTGTTACTTTTTTTAAGGGTTGTTCACATACAAAAAGAGCCTCAAGGGAGGCTCTTTTGATGAGTTTTAACATAATAGCAATATAGCGCTAAGCAATCCAAATCTGTTGTACGTTGACAAATTCGCGTATGCCTTGTGGGCCAAGTTCACGACCATAGCCGGATTTGCCAATCCCGCCAGAGGGCAGTCTTGGGTCGCTTTTCACGATGCCGTTTACGGCAATTTGTCCTGATTCCAGTGTCTCAATAGCTCGATCTATGGCCACTTGGTTACTGGTCCAAATGCTGGCACCTAAGCCGTATTCGGTATCGTTCGCCAGCTCTAGCGCTTGATCAATCGTATCAATCGGCGTCACGCTGAGCACTGGGCCAAAGGTTTCTTCTTCAAACACTGTCATGCCGGGTTTTATGTCGACCAATAAAGTCGGCGGATAAAAGAAGCCCGAGCGAGATGGCAAATCGCCTCCCGTTAAACAGCGAGCACCGGCGTCGATGCTTTCTGATACTTGGCGATGCAGTTGATCTCGTAAGTCTTCTCTTGCTAATGGACCGAGATTATTGCTTTCGTCTCTTGGGTCGCCACACTTCAGTTTGCTAAAGCGTTCTCGCAGTGCTTCACAGACTTCGTTATAAATTGATTTCTCGACAAACAAACGCTTCACTGAGATGCATGATTGCCCCGCATTGACCATGCGCGACAGAGTAATTATATCGAGGGCTTTTTCCAAATCCGCATCGGCCATCAGAATACAAGGATCAGAACCACCAAGTTCTAATACGGCAGGTTTTAATCCTGCTGCGGCTTGCGAGGCAATGAATTGCCCCGCCTTACTTGAGCCAGTAAAAGACACGGCTTTGACTTTTGGGTGATCGATCATTTTACTCGCTACCGAGTTTGCTACGGCTAAGTTTGCAACCACGTTTTCTGGTACGCCAGCTTGATAAAAACATTCGACTAACTTGTTTGCCGTGGCAGGCACATTAGGATCAGCTTTTAGCACGCAAGTATTGCCCGCCATTAAGGCTGGCGCCAGAAAGCGCAATGCCAACCAAACAGGCGCGTTCCAAGGCAAGATACCCAGAACCGTTCCAAGAGGAGGGTATTGCACGTAGCTATGGCTCGCGTCTGATTCTAACGTTTCAGGTGTCAGGAATGCTTCGCCATTGTCAGCGTAATATTCTGCGCACCATGCGCTTTTCTCAACCTCGGCAACGCCTTCTTTAATTGGCTTGCCCATCTCCAGTGCCATCAAATCGGCCAGCTCGTGTTTGTTTTCTCGCATCGAAGCGGCAACGGCTTTTAATATAGCTGCACGTTTTGGGTAGCTTGTGGCTTTCCATCCAGCAAAGCCAGCTGCCACTTTATCGATGGCAGAACGTGCTTCGTCTAGCGTCAAGGCTTCACAAGAAGGTAAAGCTTGTCCCGTCGTCGGGTTAATGCTTTCAAGCGTTGCGGTTTCTAATTTCGCTGCTGTTAACATGGTCACCTCCTATTAGCTGGCCGCTTTTTCGGCTTGCTTGGTGTTCGATTTGGTTTTCTTGGCTTCCTCTTTAACTGGCATGGTGCTGGACTCTTTAACAGGTACGCTGCTGGGCAGCTCGATGGCTTTTTTTTCCTGAGGTACCGCTACACCGGATTTCACTGTGAAGTCACGATCCATGCTAAAGAAAGAGCGGCAACCGTCTTCGGTGATCTCGATGGTGTCTGAAATACCACAGGTTTTATCGCCTTCAATGCCCCACATCCATGGAATCATGTGAAAGGTCATGCCCGGTTTTAGTACCGCAGAATTACCTTGTTTCAAGCTGATTATATAGCCTTCATCCCAGCTTGGCGGGAAGGCGATACCGATAGAGTAGCCAGAGCGAGTAATCAAACTAGCACCCACTTGGTTGTCCATAATGATATTGCGCACCATGTTATCCACGTCCGACACTGTCATTCCAGGCTGTACCACTCGATGAATTTCATTGAGTGCGCGTTTCATGATTTCTTGGGATTGATACATGGCATCAGACAATTCGCCAAGAATCACAGTGCGCATCATGGCCGTATGATAACGACGATAACAACCACCCACTTCGAGAAAGACATGCTCGCCGGGTAGAACGGTACGACCTTCGAATGTTGCGTGACCAATCATGGTTCTTGGGCCAGAGGTGACGTAAGGCATCACGGCTGGCGTTTCACCACCAGCTCGGAACATAGCCGCAGCGATTTCCGCACCAATTTCATTTTCAGTAATACCGGGACGACAAATCTCGATGCCTGCTTTCATGCCTGCTTCTGTGGCGAGCGCCGCACGACGCATTACCATGATTTCTTCTTGAGACTTGCAGATCCGACCTTCTTCGACGATGCCGAAGCAATCCATCAATTTGGCATCTCGCAAGGTGGTGTGAATGCAATCCTGCTGATAAGCAGGGAAGAAGTAACTATTGCGTTCATAACCAATACGTTTGTTGCCTAAACCAAATTCACGCAACGCATCCACCAGCATCTGGATGGCATCGCCCGTATCAGGGTAAGGTCGTGTGACCTCTACCCAAGTACGCGCAATCACGTTGGATTCCTCCAACGCGCGGGTGATCATAAACGGCTCTTTTTCGAGCGGAATGACCAGCGCCTGAAAGAAGGAATAACCTGTCGTTTGGTAATCAGTTAAATAAGTAATGTTTTCTGGATCGGTGATCACAATCGCATCCAAGCGACGCTCGGCAATGCGAGCGCGCAATTCACCCAACCGACGCTGATACTCAGCGAAAGTAAATGTCATATCATCGCGTTCAATCATGCGGCTTCCTCCATTACAAAACGTACAGCGTCTTTCAAAATATCCAAGCCTTCTGCAAGATCTGCTTCTGGGATGGTCAATGGTGGAATAATCTTCAACACTCGACCGCCACTGCCGCAAGCGCCAAGCATCAAGCCGTTATGGAAACAACGTTGTACGACTTTCGCTGCCACTTCACCGCTACCCATGTCCAAACCTAGAATCAGACCTTTGCCGCGCAGTTCTTTTGCACTGTTTTCGCTAACCAGTGGCTCTAGTACATCGCGTACCGTTTTGACTTTTTCCATGACTTCGTTCATCAGCTTGTCATCGTCAAAGTAGCTCAAGGCGACTTCGCCCGCGACAAACGACAAGTTTTGTCCACGGAAGGTGCCAGTGTGTTCACCTGGTGACCAATGCTTATCCAAATCTGGATGTACCAGATTCATTGCCATTGGCGTACCCGCGCCACCAATGCCTTTGGCTAAGGTGACGATGTCTGGATTGATTCCCATGTTATCAAAACTGAAATAAGAACCTGTGCGGCCGCAGCCCACTTGAATGTCATCGACGATCAACACAGAGCCAAATTCTTTGGCGAGTTTTTCTAATTTCTGCATCCATTCTTTGCTGGCAACGTTAACGCCGCCTTCCGCTTGGATAGTTTCTACCATAAAAGCTGCTGGTGGCTTGATGCCGCTGGATGGATCACGATACTGACTCGCCAATGCATCTAATGCCGCAAGTGAAGCTTCTTGATCGTGTTCTTGATCGAACAACTCATGGCTGACATGCAATAAAGGCACGCCAGAAGCCTGACGAAAATATTCGTTTGCCGTTGCAGCCAATGCACCTAAAGTCATGCCGTGAAAGCCTTGGCTAAAGGCGACAATGTTGTGTCGTCCAGTAGCGTTACGCGCTAGCTTCATCGCTGCTTCTACCGCGTTGGTGCCAGTTGGCCCCATGAATTGCATGCGATGAGGCATGTTTCTAGGAACAAGAATGACATCGGTAAATTTCTGCATAAACTTGGCTTTGGCTTCAGTTTGCATATCCAAACTGTGAAGCACGCCATCTTTTTGCATGTAATCGATCATCGCTTCTTTCATGTGTGGGTTGTTATGACCAAAGTTAAGCACCCCAGCGCCAGCGAAGAAATCAATGTATTCCTTACCATTTTCATCAATCTGACGTGAGTTTTTTGCCGTAACAAAAACCGTTGGGTACGTGCGAGCGTAAGCTCGAATGTTGGATTCTCGTTGTTCGAAAATAGTCATGTCGTCTCCTTATGAAACTTCTGTTCACTTGCTGTTTTGTGGTTATGCTTTTGGTTTTATCGCTTTGGTAATGATTGATCGGTAAGGCCTGCGAGTTGGCAAAACCAACGGCAGACATCGGCAATCAATCGATCATTGAAATCATAATGTGGACTATGACAAGCCACGTTGTGACCTTCGCCATCGTCACTACCAATCAAGGCAAACGCACCGGGAATAGCTTGCAAATAGTAGCTAAAATCTTCCGACGCCATGATCGGCAAGGCTTGTCCATGATTAAGAGTTTGTTCGCCATAAAGCGATTGCCAAACCTCGCGTGCATGAGTGGCTTGGTTCTTATGATTGATGGTTGCTTGATAGCGCATGTCGTGTTGTACAACGCATGCCACGTCATAAGCTGCCGCAGTTTGCGTGGCGACATCGGTAATATGTTGGTTGATTAGCTGCCGAGTCGCTTCGTCAGGCACACGAATGCTGCCGCTTAGCGTCGCTGTTTCTGGAATCACCGTTGGCGCGGTTCCGCCATGTATTTGCGTGACGCTGATCACTGCTGTGGCTTGTGGTGCAATACGTCGACTGACGATTTGCTGTAACGCCACATTCACCGCGCTCGCGGCTAACAATGGATCGGCGCATAGTTCTGGTTGGCTGGCGTGACCGCCGCGACCTTTGAATGCCATGCTGAAGGTGCCATTGCCGCACATCACAATATCGTCTGGGCAAGCGATCGTGCCATATGGCAGAGCAGGCCAGTTGTGCCAACCGTAAATTGCGCCGACGTTTTCCAAAGCTCCGTCTTTGATCATTTCGCGGGCACCATGAAAGCCTTCTTCGGCAGGCTGGAAAATCAACACCACAGGCTGAGGAAGTTCTGCTTCAAACTGTTTCAACCATCGTGCTGTTGCCAACAAGGTGGCAGTGTGACCATCATGACCGCAAGCGTGCATACAGCCTTGGTTTAGTGATTGCCATGCTTTGCCTGTCTGCTCGTCAATCGGCAAGGCATCCATATCACCGCGCAAAGCAATCGCATTACCTTTGGCAGCTTTGTTCAGCCATGCGATGGTGCCAGTATCGGCACAGGTGCGCCATGGAATATCCATCGCATCAAGTTGGCTGCGAACCAATGCCGCTGTGTTTTTTTCTTGCCAACTAAGCTCGGGATGAGCATGCAATTGCTTACGTATGTTTTCCGCATAGATAATATTTTCTTGCCATAGATCCTGCATAATGACTCCCTGAACATTATCAAAATAAAGTCTGAATATTTTGGAGAACTTCATACAGTAGTAATTAATTAATAGCGGGGTTGCAAGTAGTCAAAATTAAAATAGCTGCGAGAATGAGCGTAAATAAATTAAATATGATCCAAAAGAACCAAAAAAAACGCTCAAAACAAATAGATAGGAAAATAGGAAAAAACTTCAAAAAAATATGAAAATTCACATTTCAAACAAGAAAATAAACGTTTTTAAGAGGCACCAAAAATGCACGTATTGCTCTTATTTTGGGCGTTTAGCGGTGTAAGTATATATAGCTTTAAGTTGTCACATCTAATGATTAGTTATATAAATTTTTTATTATTTAAATTTAGAGGTGTAATTATTTTTTAGTTATTTATTTGTTCTCAAAGTTTTTTATCGTTTAGGTTTTTTGATTTAAAAAATAGGTTAGATATTTTTATTGTTGGCTAAATGGACTGGCTGAAAATGTTCTGGCGCTATATAAAAACATAGCGCCAAAAATAATGAGGATTACTGTAACCAATGAAAGGATTTTTTTAAAAAACTGACGGCGTTTTTTTGAATCCATTCTCCATGGGCAAGAATTATTTTGTCTGGCTGCCAATTTATCATGGTTTGTAGGCAGTCTCTTGCTGCTTCTTTTCGTCCTATAAAAGTCATCCGCCAATCGATGGGCATTTTGCCATTTGGGCTTATGATGCCAGTCATTTGTGCTAGCAGCTTCTTAATGCCTTTGAAGTGATCAGGGTGAAAGTTTTCAATTAAATCTGTCACGATTAGGGTCTTCGATTCTCTGTGGAAAAAGATCACCTCTTCCATGACCTTACTGCCTTTGAAAATCAATTGCTCTATTTGTTCTTGCCACTCAGGTTCAGGTGCATCTTTCAGTGCACTATCAAAGTGTAAGTCTGGGCGCTTTTCTTCTAAACCTGGGGGAGCGTAGGACTTCGCTTCAGGGTATTGTTGCATCCACTCTTGCATGAACAAGTGATGAATTTTATTCGGTGAGACAAGATAAGATACCTTGCCCAGAGCGTTCACCTCGCTGATTAGCTCGTCACTGATTTTTGCTGGTGAATGAATCCATATCTCCCCAGAATTTAAGCGAATGACGGTCATTCTAGTGGTGTAGGGCATGGTGTACCAAGAAACAGTAGCACCATCATGGATCCAAATATTGTCTCCGATTTGTTGTAGCATTTTCATGATTATCCTTAGCAAAACAAGTAGTAGATGAGTAACTCATTGTTTCCAAGCAGGATAAAAATAACACATGAATATTGTGTTAAATAGATTAAGGTCTTAAAAATAGGTTGAACTTTGATCTGCCTCCAGAAAACGTACAGTTTTCGGATATAGATGAAAAGCTTGAAGTGATGAGCAGTGGCCATTGTTTAGGCTATTTTTTGCAGAAAGGTGAGGTTGCAAATAGGGCTTTTTTCATCTCGGCGTGGCTCAAAGAAAGGAAGATTTCAAAGGTTGCTTGAAAAATGGGCTTCTGAAGCTGCTATTTTTATCGCATATTTGTTGGAAGTTAGGCTAAGGTAGATTCGTCTTTTTATCTTTTCTCAGGTGACTTATGCATAAACTCCCGCCTCGTGCGTTGGAATACCTTAATGCTATTGCTCGGTATAAAACATTACGAAAGGCTGCCGCTAGGCTGAATGTTGATCCTTCTGCTGTAAGTCGTTTGTTGTCACAGTTAGAGGAAAGTTTGCTATTACCTATCTGGGACAGAACGAATAATCGTAACCCAATTACTCCAGCAGGAGAGGAACTACTTCAGTATTATCGAAAAATGTCTGCAAGCGAGCAGGCAACTTTATCGAGAATCGATGACTTACTGAACCTACGAACTGGCGAAGTCCGCATTGCGGTAGGTGAGGGGATTTTAGGTGATCTTATTTCATCTTCATTGCAGTCATTTTTGGAAAAGCATAAAGGGATTCAACTTTCGGTAGAAATGGCCGGAGCACAGGATGCGGTACAGTTACTGCAGGAGGAACATATTGATTTTGCGTTAACCTATGCGTCGGTGAATAACCCTAAACTATATTGTCATTTAGAAACCAGCCATCCTCTTGAATTAATAGTACCGCCGAGACATGCTCTAACCAAGCAAGAAAACCCTGTTACTTTCCATTCTGTTGCCGAGTATCCTTTTGCGTTGCTTGATAAATCTACTGGTATGGGGCGTTTGGTCACACTTGCAGAAGAACTAAATCATTTAAAATTAACACCGCGTTTGCGAACCAACTCAGTTGCGGCGTTGAAGAATTTTGTGATGTCGGGCCTTGGTATTACTTTTATGCCGTTGTTAACAGTACGTGAAGAAATTAAACAAGGAAAAATCGTCGTTATTCCTATGGAAAGTAATATTTTTTCCCAAGCAAAAGTTCAAGTTTTAAGCATAGAGAGTAGAGAGCTAACTTTGGCTGCTCAGGCTTTATTGAATCATCTTAGCGAAACAATGGAATTCTTAGCTCTTAAATAGTGCGATAGGTTTTGTTTTGCCTTACGTGTTGACTTAATTGCAACGCTTTGATGCTTGTGATGTCAACAGCTCAAGTTTAAGTTGGTTGTGTGGATAATAAAATGATAGAAAAATCACATGACTCTAAAATCATAAAGGAACTCAAAAATGACAGTTATCAATCAAGTATTAGGCAAAACTCGTTTGTTTAAAGCAATGGCATTGGGAGCGGCGATTTCATCCATGTCGTTTGCCATCCAAGCTCAAACAATCAACCTAAGTTATAACGGTGCGGCTGATGTAGATAAGAATGCCGTACATTTATTTGCGACGAATCTGCAAAAATTAGTCGATCAGAAAACCAATGGTGAGCTGACCTTAAAGCTTTATCCAAATAGCATGTTGGGTGAAGAGGAAGAGCGCATGGAGCAGGTATTAAATACGCCAAGTCTAAACGTTGCTTCTTTTGGTGGTGTTTCTCCTTTATTTCCTGAAATTTTTGTCAGTGCAATTCCTTTCCTATTCAGTGATTTTGATCAAGCCCGTCAGTTTTTTGATGAAGGTAGTTACTGGAAAGCAGTTCAGAGCGAGTTTTATAAGCGTACTGGTGGACACCTAATGGCCGTAGTTGAAGAGGGCGGTTTTCTTGCCTTTACCAATAACAAGCACCCAATTAAATCTCCGAAAGATTTTGAAGGTCTTCGTTATCGTGCCATGGATAAAAGTCAGGTTGCTCTTTACAACGCATTTGGTGCGTCTGGTACACCAATCCCTTGGACAGAAGTTTATCTTGCACTAAAAACAGGTGTTGCTGATGGTCAGATGAATCCGCCTATGTACATTATTTTAGGCAGTTTATTTGAGGTGCAAAAATACGCAACTTTGGCAAATATCCAATATTCAGACCAGTTTTTAGTAGGTAATGATGAATTGCTAAAAAGCTTATCAGCTAAAGACAAAGCGGCTTTGTTAGAGGCTGTGAAAGAGGCTAATGATATCAACAGAAAAGCGGTGCAAAGTCAGGTTGAGTCTCGTATTGCTTTCTTGGAAGAAAAGGGGATGGAAGTATATCGCCCTACGGCTGCAGAGTTAGAAGAGTTTCGTACAGTAGGTCAACCTTCTTACTTTAAGTGGTTAGAAGAGGAAGGTATTGATCAAAAATGGGTAGATTTAGCATTAAAAGATGTAGGTTTTAAAAAGTAAATCCCATTTAGTTCGGCGCCTTCGGGCGCCGTTACGAGGCAATTATGACTCTGAATTCTATACGTGCATCAGCGTATCGCTTGTTGTTGTTTATATCTGCATCCATTCTCGCTATGAATGTATTGCTTATTTTGTATAGCGTATTTACTCGCTATATTTTAAATCATTCGCCTATTTGGTCGGATGAACTTTCTCGGTATGGAATCATTGCCAGTGTCATGTTGGCGATGTCTTGCGCTTATGTAGACTCACGGCACATGAGAGTCTCTTTTGTCGAACAAAATGTCGGTCATACTGCTCGTCAGTTGATTCGTATGTATCAATGGTTGGCCGTGCTGTGCGTCTCGTTATTTTTTACTTACGTAAGTGCACGTTACTCAATATCCATGGGTAAGTTTGCCAGCATGAGTCTTGGCGTGAGTAAATCGATTCCTTTGTTATCTGTGCCTATTGGCTTTGGTGCATTATTTCTGATGGTATTTATACAAGGGCCATTCCCACAGAATCAAGAGAGGAATGAAGCATGTTGATTGCTATTGTTGTTACCTTTTTAGTGAACATATTATTAGGCGTGCCATTATTCATTTGTCTTTTATTGGCATCATTAATCGGCTTTTATTTTGTCGATTTTTCGTTAGCTTATCGCATGGTTCCACAACAGTTTTTTGGCGGTATTAATTCCTTTGCTTTAATGGCCATTCCGCTCTTTATCTTTGCCGGTAACTTGATGAATTCCTCAGGATTGACGTCACAATTGATTCGTTTAGCGAACTCATTGGTCGGACATCTACGTGGTGGCTTGGGTTACGTTAATGTGGTCTCTAGCGTGTTTTTTGCCGGTGTGAATGGTTCAGCCGTGGCAGATACCTCTGCTCTTGGGTCGCTGCTGGTTCCCGCGATGAAAAAAGAAGGCTATTCAACTAGCTATGCAGCAGGTTTAACCGCAGCCAGTTCTTTGATTGGACCTATTATTCCACCTAGTATTTTCATGATTCTTTATGCGTCTTTGACTAATACATCAGTGGGTGATTTGTTTCTTGCAGGCGTCATTCCTGGCCTACTGCTTGGCGGTGCATTTATCGTTATGAATTATCTGTATGCCAGAAAAGCTGGTTTACAAAGTCAAACAGAAAGGTCCAGCTTTAAAGGTATTTTGCAGGCTTTTTGGTATTCGGCTCCAGCCTTGATTGCGCCTTTTATCATTGTCTCTAGTATCGTTTTTGGTTTTGTTACGCCTACTGAATCGGGTGCTTTAATTGTAGCTTACGCTTTGTTGCTGGGTTTGTTGAATCGTAGCTTATCCTTTACCAAGCTTCGTGAAGCTCTGGTTGATACAGCTATTTTGACTGGCACCATCTTTGTCATTATTGCTGCGTCGTCTGTAGTTAGTTGGTTATTGGCTTATGCACAATTACCTTCTCAGCTCGCTGTATATCTGGAGCCTTTTAAAAATAATCCGACGGTTGTGCTTTTGATTCTTAGCCTGATTACTTTTTTTATCGGTATGTTGATGGAAGAAGTATCTGCGCTGATGTTACTTACGCCGGTATTTTTTCCAGTGGCGATTGCCTCAGGTGTTGATCCTGTGCATCTTGGTGTGGTTATCACCATAAATATCACTATTGCATTGATAACACCGCCAATGGGAGCATGTGTCTTTGTGGCTGCTGCGGTGAGTAAAATTGAGATTACTGAGATGTTTAAAAGTATTTGGCCGTTTGTGATGGTGGCCGTTTTTGCTCAGATCTTTGTTATTTGCTTTCCAAGCTTAACCTTACTACTACCGAGTATTTTTAATTGATATGAGCAGTTACAGACTACAAAATCAGATTCCTCCGTCAAATGATTTTTCTTGGGATAATTACAGGCAAATTTGCATTGAAGATAACGGGGAAGTATTGATACCGTTGAGTACATCGAACCGGTTAGTGACTTATCCTTTCTACGCAAAAATGGGTATTGCCAATGCTATTCCAGAGTGTTTTGTGCGGGAAAGTGTGTTTGATAAATTACACCAAGTAACCAAGCTTATGCCGTCTGGTGTAAGGCTAGTTGTGCTAGATGGTTGGCGTCCTTTTTCGGTACAACAATATTTGTTTGATACTTTAATTAACATCTTGAAAAAGTCGTTTCCGAATCATGCTGAAAGTTATTTGCATGAAAAGGCAAAAAGTCTGGTTTCACCACCAAGTACCGATGTTAAAGCCCCCAGTCCGCACCTTACTGGCGGATCGGTCGACGTGACCTTATGTGACGATATGGGGCGCTTTTTAGATATGGGTACTCACTTCGACGAAGCTAGTCAGTATTCATGGACTGATGCGCTTGAAACTCCCAGTTGGAACAATAAAGGGCCGCAGGATAATCGTCGGATTCTTTATAACGCAATGATCGAAGTAGGTTTTACTAACTTGCCTAGCGAGTGGTGGCACTACGACTTTGGAAATCAGCTGTGGGCGTATCGCTCTGGAAGTAAGAAGGCGATCTATGGTGTTACTCGACCAAGAGACATCCTTAAGCAATGGGAAAGTGAAATAATAGATAACGGTTTTATATAGTTTTCTGTTGGCTATTCGGGTACAGACTAAAAACTAAGTTGCCCTAGATAATATTTGTTATCTAGGGCAATCATTTCAAATAAACTGCTACAGTTTAGTTGTTCAAATACTTGTACATTAACATTGTCTTTTTTAATTAAACGAATGACTCTATTCATTTTTGTATTGCATCATTTGGGTTTATCGAACCGCTGATTCATTGATATACCAAGTGTCATTTTTTCGGTGGATACCAATGACGATCAGCGCTTCGCGTTTCTCGTAAATGCCTTTCCACACAAAACGAAAGCAACCGTCATGATCGTCATCCCGATAGCCTTGTAAAGCCCCAAAATACTCGTAACCCACGTTTCGACCATTTCTGGCTTGCATGTGTTTGATATCATGC